>JACPWC010000071.1 GCA_016197225.1 Chloroflexota bacterium | reverse complement strand
TGTCTGGCAGGGCGGCAATGTCGTTGATCGTGCTCCAGTTGACGCCGTCCATTGAAGAGGTATACAACACCACGTTGTAACCCGCCGTCCCCGACGACCAAACCAGATGCACCCGCCCCGAGGCGTCTGCCGTAATATCCGGGAACCAGCCAAAAGAAATCACCGACGGCTCCGTCCAGTTTGAAGCCTGGCCAAAAGACGGCAGGGTCGAAGCCAACAAAGACGCCAGCACCGCAAATATTGAAAGCAGTTTTATTGCTTTCAACCAAAAAGTTTTCTTGAGCATCCTGAAGCACCTTCTCTTCGACAAATGTTACCGGGTAAGTATGCCATACGACTCGGCATTGACAACCAGTTGATCGTCTGCTCTCAGTTCCATGTAAGCCAGTTGGCCGCCAGCCAGTGTCTTGACCAGGTTTGGCGTGGCGTTGAAAACAAGCAGGTCGGGATCAAAGATGATAACGGTGACGTGGCCGGCGGCGTCAAGTTGCAAACCCATCTCAGCCGGGGTGGCCGCCACCTCCTGTCCAACGTCGTTCCTGAACGAGCCTTCACCCAACTCCCATTTGCTCACAATGCCAAATGGCGCCAGCCGGTATTCCGGCAAATAGTATTGCACATGCCGCCAGTTGGAGGCCACAATGAGCGTTGTGCCGGCTGGAAAGTTTTCTCTGATAGCCTCAAACCGGGCTTGATAATACTCATCGGAATTGACAAGGGTTTCGCGAGTGAGCAAACGCTGAGCGTCAGGCCCAAGCGGATACTCCGGCCCCAGAACGAAGACGCCAATATTGATAAGAACCAGAGCCGCGGTGGCCGCCGCCAGCCGGCGCGCTTGAGCCGACAGCAAATACTCCAGCCCGGCGGCGCTCACCAACAGCAAAGCGGGCAGGTAAACAAACACCAGCCCCTGCTGGCCCATGTGGATAAAAAGATAAAACAGCACAGTCGGCGCAACCCACAAAGTCAAAAAGATGGCCCGTTTCCATTCGGTCGGCCAGTTGCGCCGCCAGAGGCCGGCCAAAGTATAAACGCCCATCGCGGCCAGCGCCGCGCCCCAGCCGTATGCTGTGTACAAGGTGAGCTTGATCAGGTTGCGCCGGATGCCAAACCAGCCGCCGCCCGCAAACACCGAGGTGGTGCTCTGAAAACGATCGCTGAAGACCGACATGACGTGCAAGTAATTCTGCAAGCCGCCGTTCAAAGTAACGAGAGGCACAAACCAGGCCACTGAAATGACAGCGCCCAATATTCCTGAAATAACGAATCGCTTCCAGCCCACCCGGAGCATGGCAAACAACATCAGCGGCCCCAGGAAGATAAGGGTTTGCTGGCGCACCCCGCCGGCCACAGCGGCCACGACGATGGCCGGGTACAGAAAACGGTGGTTGCCCTTCATCGTCTCGTAAAACCACCAGACGGTGACGATCACCAGCAACGTGTCAAGCGTGTGCGGCAAGGCAATCTCGCCGTAAAACCAGAACAGCGGCGATGAGGCCAGCAACAGGGCCGCGATCACGCCCACGCGGCGGCTGAACATGGAGCGGCCCAAATAGAACAACGCCGCCACCGACAAGGCGCTGGCAATGAAGCTGATAGCCAGCATGGTTATTTGCGCATCGCGAGTCACGGCGTTCACCAACTGCGTCAGCCAGACGTACACAATGTAACCCGGCGGTTGCGGCTGCTCCTTCGCCACACTAAACTCGTTAATGGCAAAGGCAAAGTTCACCGAGTCCCAATGATAAAGAATGTGGCTGGGGAACAAGAGGCGGCTCGCCAGACCGGCCAGAAAGAGCAGGCCGGCCACCACGTTATCGCGTTCCAACAATTGCTTGAGAGTCGCCGCCGACGTTCCCGTCGAGTCAAGAGCTTGCGCGTTTTTCATCCGTCCAATCCCAATCTAAGGCGTCGCCAGTTTCACCGCATACACTTTCACCGTCGAGTTGGAGAAGGCGGGCGAGAGATAACTGGCTGTGTCGGGCGAGAAGTTGCCCAGCGCCTGCTCTGCCGGGCCGTAGAAAACGTAATCCACATTGTATAACACCAGAATTTGTTGGCGGCGGGCGTCGTTCGAGTCCCCGGCAAAAAATTGATTCACCATGTCAGTCTTGCCATAGAAGTCGAGCGTTTGCGCCCAGTGCGCCAGAAAGGCGTGTGTGCCGGCATACGCCGGAATGTACTGCCCCACCTCCAACGAACTCAACACCACATTGTCGCCGTCGGCGTTGGCTTCAAGCCAGGCCATCGCTGTCACTTCATCCTTGTGCAAATAAAACGGATAGCTGTGCCGCGAAAGATCGAGGAAGCGCCAGGCCCACAGATACAAATTCGTCGGCAGGATGACGGTGATCAAAGCGAGAGCCAGGGCGCGGCGCAAAGCTTCGGGCGACAGGGTGAGCCGCCTCTGTTGCCCCGCCTTTTCGGCCCAGGGCAACACATACTTGAACAGGCCCTGAGTCGCTAAAATGGCAATCGGCACCTGCCAGCCATTGATGAGGTGGATTTGATAATCCACCGGCAGGTAAACCAGCACGAAGGTGCTAAAGAACCAGCCTTTCAGGAACAAGTCGTTATCGCTCAGACCTTTGAGATGAAGCGGTTTGTCTTTGAGAGCCGTGAACAAAGCCAGGAGAAAAGCCGGGCCAAGAAGAACGGGCAGGCGATACAGAGGCGGCGTGTACACGTCGGCGTTGGCGAACTGAGACAGCACTTCTTTCCACAACGGGTCAACTTTGGTGAGGATGACCGAGTAAATGGCGGGTGAACAGGAGATCAGGCCGACGATGATGCCCGTCCAGATCATATACCTGGGCAGGCGGCGATCTCGCAACGTGAGCAAAATCGCGTAAGCCAGCATGATGGCGTAGACCGTCACCAGATCGTAAGCATGTTGCCAGCCTAAAAAGAGGGCGGCCAGACCGGCGGCCACTGCGTAACGCAACTGCCCTTTCACCTGCCCGCGCAGGATCAGGTCAAACACAAAAATGAACAGCGCCGCCCCCACGAAGTGCGGGTAGCCCAAAATGCTCAGGAAGGTGTTGCCCTCGGCCACAAACACGTCGAGCGGGTTGAGGAGCGTGCCTCTGGTGAGCGTATATTTCAATACGATGAGCACCCAGCCAAAGCCGGAAGTAAACGTCGTCACCAGAAATGCAGTGCGGCGCATGAGCTTGTCGGCGAAAAACCAGGCGCACAGCCGGTAAACGGCGAGCAGGAAGAGTGTGGCAAACGTCACTCGCATGATCTGATACATGCCGTCGAAGCCCAGGCCCAGCAAACGGCCCAGCCGCCCCATGCTCCACCACAGCAAGTTGAAAAACAGCGGCTCGTTGGCTTCGGGCGTGAGCTTGTTGGCCGAGAGATTAGCATCCGTCAGTTCGCGCATCCACGAAAAGTATTGGCCGTGGTCAGGCACGTCGAGCATGATGCCCATGAACTGCTTGTCTGCCGGGGCCGAGGCGTAAGCGTAGATGTATGGCAGGGTGGTGATGATCAGCACGAAGGCGATGGTGGCCAAGACAAACCGCCACTCCGAGGCCTCAGCTTCATTTTCGGCGGCGCGAGGCCGGGCGACCGTATCAATCGTATTTACATTCATAAATGCTTACCTGAAGTTTTGGCTTTAGCGAACATTTCGGGCAACGGGCAAAACGGGCGAAGTCATCGGGACCTGTTCTTCGAGGCCGCGGCCCAGCCACCACCAGCCCAGCATGATCACTGCCAGAACAGCCGCCAGAGGCAGCAGGCTCGACGCACCCTTGAAACCCAAAATCGTTCCCAGGTTGCGGGCAATGTTACCAGCTATCCAGTTAGGCAAAGCATACTCAATCAACGGGTTGCGGATGGCGTCTGAGGGGAAGGCTTGCTCGGCCAGGGTGAGACCCCAAAGGGCAAAGAGAGACCAGAGCGACAACGTGGCAACCGCCACTCGCGCCCAAACCTGGTTCAGCCATTCCCGGAAGACGAAGATGAGGGGCAGGGTCATAAAGGGCAACATGGGCAGAAGATAACGCGGGCCAATTGAGAAGCCGCCCCACCACATGATCGAAGAGGAGTTGAACAGAAAGATGCTCAGGGCGCTGGCGACCGCCACCCAAAATTCGGCGCGGCGCTCGCCGCGCTTCCACCACAGCCAGAAGCCGGGGAAGGCCAACAGCAGGATCGGCGAGAGCACAAACAGGCCGCGAAACCCGCCAAAGGTGATGCCCCACACGGCGGCCAAACTCGGCAGGGTCAGGCTCATAAAGCCGGTGTGATGTTGCGCCACCCATAACTCGGAATTGCTGTAGCCCAAACTCAGCCAGCCGCCGAACACGGTCTTGTTGTAGAACATCCAACCGGCGGCCACAACTGCGCCGGTCAACGTCACCCAACCGATTCGCTTCCACTGACCGAGGCGGCTCAACCGGTGCAAGGTGTAAAGATAGAGAATGCCCACCATCAACAGCGACGGGTATTCCGTCACCACGCTGTAGCCCAACAAGAGTCCGACGAAGAGCAATGATTTCGTCGAGGGCGTCGAGCCGGCCATGAAGATCAAATAGAACGCGCCAAGCAACAACGCCGCGCTCAGTTGGTGGCCGTAAAAGGCTGTTGCATAAGCAAACGCCGGAGTGAGCAGGCCGTAAATTAAAACCACACTGAGGCGATGCCAGGCGCTGGCCGTGAACTTCGCCAGCAGAAGATACATCATCACGCCGATGAGGGCTGAGGGAATCGCGGCCACGACAAATGTGATGGCGACCTGCGCCAGGGCAAACCGCACCTTGTCCTTCAGCACACCGGAGCCTTCGGAGCGCAACGTGGATTGAAAGGCCGAACTGTTTGCTAGCCGCTCTGTCAGGCCGTCTATCACCGGCAAGTCTAAAACAACTTTGAGAGCGGCGTAAACCGGAATGCCAAGAAAGGCCGCGCCCGGCGCTTTGTCGCTGTAGTAGTGGCCGCCGACTTTGGCGTAGTCCACCGTGTTCGCCACGTACTTGTCAATCTGAAACGTGCCATCGTCCACGACGGCTACGACCATGTCGAGCCGCGAGTTCTGGTTGGGGTCGGCCCAACGCGGGAAGGTGTAGCTGTAAGAAGCCAGCAACAGCAGAAACAGCATTAGCGTATTAAGTCGTTCGCGAGTGATCCAGTTCAACGTTTGCTTCATTTGCGTTCCTTCGAACCTTGATACACGGCGTCAAGCGGGCGGCAGGCGGCCCGGTAATCGTAAGTGGACTGAATGAGTTGCCGCCCGTTGCGGCCCAACTCGGCGGCCAGCGCCTTATCTTCGAGCAAACGCAAGGTGGCCTGGGCGAACGCTTCGGGCGTGTCGGCGACAAGCACGTGTTTACCGGGTTCGACGGCGATGCCTTCACAGCCGAGAGTCGTGGTGACGATGGGCAGGCCTTGCGAGAGGGCGTTGAGGATTTTGACTCGCATCCCGCCGCCTGACCGGAGCGGAACCACCATGGCCCCCGCCTTTTGCAGGTAAGGCGTTGGGTCATCCACGTACCCGGTCACGTTGATGCCGGAGCCGTTCTTGCCCAGTTCCACAATTTCCTGCGGCGGGCGCGCACCGACTACGTCAAACTCCACGCCAGGCCGCCCGGCCCGAATGCGCGAGTAGATGTCACGAATGAACCACAAGATGCCGTCAATGTTCGGCGGCCAGTACATTGTGCCAATGTGCAGAATGTGGTCGGCGTCGGGGAGGCGGTTGACCGGGGCCAGTTCGTCGGTGTCAACGGCAATGGGGATCACGGTGATGCCGCCCCGGCGGCCCATTGCCTCCTCCAGCGCCGCCTTGTCTTCATCACTCACCGCCAGCACTGCGTCAAAGTCGCGGCACGTCCGGCCTTCGTACTTTTTGATCAACTGCCAGTCGCGGCCCAGCAAAATTTTTCGCAGGCCGTTGCCCATGGTTTGCCACAGGCGCTTGTAGAGAAGCCAGAGGGCGTTGTGAGCGTCGAGAATTTTGCGCGCGCCCTTCACGCGCTCGGCATATTGGGCCATATTGAGCTGGTCGGCGTGGGCAATGTCGAAACGAGTCTCGGCGGACAATCGGTCAACGAGTTGCCGCATCGCGGCCCGGTCGTCGCGCACCATCATCCAGGGCTGGCCGGTGAGGAGACTGCGGGCCATAGCTAAAGCGTCGTGGATCGCCGCTCGTTCCATCGGCACGGTGTGGATGGCCCGGCAGTAGCGATCCAACTGCTTCACGTCCGCCGATTGATCGCCGCGCACGAACGAGACAAGCGTGACCTCGTGATGGCGGGCCAGATACTTGAGCACGTTGAGGGTTTTGACTTTGGGGCCGCTATCGGGCGGGTATGGCAAAACTTGGGTGAGGAGGAGAACCTTCATGTGAGAGGGAATCACACTTCGCGAAGCGAGGCCATGAGATCGCCCATGCCGACGACAGGCCGGCCTCGGCGGTTGCCGCTGACGAGGCGCAGGAAACGGTGGGCCACAATTTTCACGGCGGTGAGGGTGTAGATGAGGAATTTGAGGGCCGAGGCGGCGGCATTCCCGTAATGCTTGCGGAAGAATCGGACGCGACTGCGATAGAGGTCGGCTTCGCGCTGGGTGCGGCGGTTTTTGCTGCTGCCGCCGCCGTAATGAACGATGCGCGATTTGGGCTGATACCAGACCTGCCAGCCTGCCTTCTTCATGGCATAGCACCAGTCCACTTCCTCGGCATACATGAAGTAGCCCTCGTCCAGGCCGCCGGCCTGTTCAAAGGCCTCGCGGCGAACCAGCAAGCACGCGCCTTCCACATAATCTACTTTTTGCGGGCCTTTGGCTTCTTCCGGCCCTTTGCTGGGATACCAGCGTCTATGCAAGAGTCGGCCCAACCCGCTGAGGATGAGAAACTCCTGCCACAGATTGGGGAACGGCGTGTGCGAGGCCTGGAAGCTACCGTCGGGGTTTACCAACAGCGCCCCGACGATACCGGCGCGGGGTTGCGAGTCGGCCAGTTCAATCAGAGCCTGAATCGAGCCGGGTGTGGCCAGAGCGTCACTGTTAAACAACAGGGCGTAACGCCCCTGCATCGTCTCCATGGCCTGATTATTGCCTTTGGCAAAACCGACGTTGTGTTGATTCTGAATCAGGCGCACTTCAGGGAATTGCTCTTGCACCATCGCCTGACTGCCGTCGCTGGAATTGTTGTCCACGACGATGGTTTCAACCTTGAGCGCGCCGCTGGTCAGAGCAATGGAACCGAGACAATCGGCCAACAGATCGCGGGTGTTCCAGTTGAGGATGATGATCGAGACGTCGAGGGTGGTCATTGAGCTTGGGCGGGCTGAACGGCAATGGCGGGTTTCCCGGCGGCAACTTCTTCCTTTGTCAGCTTGTCAATGACGACAATCGCGCCCATGAATAGCCAGCAGTATACCGAATAGTCGAAGCCGGCAATGGTCTGGGTGTAAGCAAAGGGGATCAGCCAGTCGCCGATAGCCATGGCCACAATGCCGGCCACAGTTCCGGCCAGGGCGGCGTTGGCCAGGCTTTCGTAGAAGTCGCCCCGGTTTTTGAGGCGGAGACAAAGCTTGTAGCCCTTCCAGGTCAGGGCAATAAAGAACCAAATGTAGAACGCGAAGCCGACAAGGCCGGTCTCAGCCACAATATCAACGTAGTTGCTGTGGGTTGCCATCGCATCGTGAGGAAAGTAGGACATATAGTAGGAGGCGTAGCCGGCCGGGCCGGTGCCAAAAAGCAAATGCTGGCCGGTCACGCGCCAGTTCACTTCCCAGGCGGCCAGGCGGGTGCCGCCGCTTTCATTTGATTCATTGCCCAACACCTTGCCCAGGTAGTAATCTGAATTGAAGAAGAATATGACTGCGCCGACGAGGGCAATGGCGATTAGCATCTTCTTCGAGCGCATGGCGGTTAGCACGCCGAGGGCGGCCAAGCCGGGCAACCAGCCGGCCAGCCAGGAGATATGCAGAACGAAGCCCCAGATCACCCAGACGCCGGTCAGGCCCAACAAAATCAGTCGCCCAAACGGGTGCAACCGTTTCCAGAAAATAGCCAGCCCGGCAGACAGGCTGATGATCCACATGGTGAACATGCCGCCGGTGTTGATTGGCAAGTAAACAATTTCATATTGCTTGACCAGCCCGATCGTCCCGGCCAGAAGCATCAGGCCCGTCATTCCCATCAATACCTGCCGGCTCTTGACGTGGTTGATCATCAGCAGAAATGCGCCAGGGAGCATGATCATCACCACAGTTGAGGCAAGTTGCACCGGCGAAAAAGTGCGCCAGTTTACCAGCGGGTCACGCAAGAGATTGCTCCACAACAGAGACACAACCGTAGCAATCATGAAGCCGAACAGAGGGATGTTCAACGAGGTTGGCTCCAGATAAAACCGCTTCTCCACCGCTACCATCCGCATAAACCAGATGCCAGTAAACACCAGCGTCAGCACCAGGCTGGCCACCAGCTTACTGCCGGTGCCAGTGGGAACGCCCACCGGCAGAAAGGCCGCCGCCAGCAACACTAACAACGGCGCCAGGTCAAACCGGCCCAGGAAATACAACAGCCCTACCACCGCCAGAGGCGCGGCCACGACTACCAGGCCATACAGCGGATCAACACCGCCCAGGATCGTGCCCGCCAGAACCGACAGCATCAGCACCCCGCCAATCACGGCAAGGCGCTTGGTCTTCACCGGGTCAAACTCGACGGGCCGAGACTTGTAGCCCTGGATAATGCGGTACTCAGTTGGTTTGATGTTGATAGTGCTCATGGTTCTCAGCTTCCCGACGAGGAGGATTGGGCTTGGCTGTCAGACGTTCCACAAACTCATTCAGCATCTGGCCCACGATTTGCCAATCATATTTGGCCGCCACCGCTCGCCGTCCGTTGCGGCTCAAAGTTTCGCGCAACGCCGGGTCGTCCAGCAGACTCAGCACGGCTTTGGAAAACTCTGACGGGGTGTCGGCGATCAGGATGTCGCGGCCCGAAACCAGATCGAGGCCCTCGACTCCCTTGCGAGTGGCGACCACCGGCGTGCCCAGGGCCAGCGACTCTAGAATCTTGAGCCGGGTTCCGCCCCCCACCCTCAGCGGCACCACATTCACCCAACTGCGCGCCACCCGGGGCCGGATGTCATCAAGGTAGCCGGTGAAGGTTACGCCGCTATTAAGAGGCAACCGATCCACCGGCACACCATCCAGCTTGCCCGTCACCGACAGTTTGACTTTGGATCGCCGGGCCTGGATGATAGGGAAAACTTCGCGCAGGAAAAAGTCAACGGCGTCAAAATTGGCGTCGTAAGTCAGCGCGCCGGAATACACCAGGGTGTCGGGCTCGGGCGGGCCGAAGTTGCCGCTATAAGCCACAATATCCACGCCGTTGGGCACAACTTTAATGGGCGCATAAAAGGGCGATGCCCGACGCACACGCTCACGTTCCGGTTCCGAGACGACGGTGCAACCGGCGAAGCCTTTCAACAGATCGGCCACATAGTTCGAGGTCTTCCAGTACGTCAGCCCGCCCGATAATTTTTTGGACAATCGCTCCTGTTTGGCAAATCGTTCATAAAGCGTGGTGAGTTCAACTTCCTCAAAGATTCGAGTTGCCTCAGGCAAAGCGAGGGCGTATTGAGCCATGTCAAGCTGGGAAGCGATGACGGCGTCGTAGGATCGCTCACGCCCGGCTTGCGCCACAAGCTGTTGTAATTCGGCGTCGTGGGTGTCAACAATAGAACGCGGTTTGAGTGAGAAATAGCCGAGCAAGGCTTTGGCGCCGCTAGGCTGAAAAGGTCGGTACGGCGCCACATTCACCCGGCGGCAAAACCGGCGCAGGGCGGCCAGATGTTCGTCGGTCACATCTTCCGAAGCAAACGAAATCAAATCCACTTCATGCTTCACAGACAGATATTTAAGCAGATTGAAGATGCGGATTTTAGATCCGTTATCTGGTGGGTATGGAAACCAGCGCGACAGCCAAAGAAGTCTCATCTCTCACCAAGCCCAATAAAACAAAAGCTTCTTCGCGGGATTTTCCACCTCTACGAAGAAGGACAACTCAAGGGTATGCCATTTAGACTCTAAGCCCGCGCCGCCAAAGATTGGTCAAAGTATAGTCAGTATTGCCGGATCAAATTGCAGGCCCGCTGACGAATTACGCCCGGTAGCATAAGGGTACTAAAAGCGTTATCTCAGCGAGACTCGCCCGACGCGGCCTGTGAAGTAATCGCCGATGGCCTTCAACATCACATTTCGTTGAGCGCGCATCCCGCGCCATTTTGGGCGGACGCTCCAACTGAACAAGGTTCGCGCATATTCAAAGACCAGCGTATGCAACCAGGCTCGCCAGCCGGCCCGGGCCGACTTTAAAAACAACAGCCGGTTGCGCGTCATATAGTAATGAACGGTCGGGGAGGCCGCCCGCGCCACCGGAGAAATTTTGTGCCAGAGTTTGGCTGAGGGCACGTGAAGAATCTTGTAGCCGGCGCGGGTCACGCGCACGCACCACTCGGTCTCTTCGTAATAAGCAAAGAAACGGTCGTCAAGCAGGCCCACCTGTTCGACGATCGGCATCTTGATCAGCAAGGCACAACCGGTGACAAAGCTCACCGGGCGGGGTTGCGTCCCAAATTGTCCCTGCTCGCGCTCGTTGAGGCCCATCATCCAGGTGAGGCCCTTGCTCCAATCAATGGCCCCGCCTGCCGACCAAATTACGTCTGGCTGATCGTAGTAGTAAATCATTGGCCCAACGATCCCGACTTTTGGGTCACTCTCGGCAACATCCACCAAAGCCTTCAAGAATCCCGGATCAACTTCTGTGTCATTGTTGAGCAAGAGGGCGTAATCTGCCGCAATGGTCTGGGCATGTTTGAGGCCCGCATTATTGCCGCCTACGTAGCCCAAGTTCTCGCCGATTTCAATCAGGACCACAGCCGGGTGTGCGGCGCCAATCCTGGCAACCGAGTCGTCGGTCGAACCGTTGTCCACCACTGCCAATTCGAATGAGGGATAGTCGAGCCTGGTCAACGACTCGAGACAGGCCAGCGTATCCTTGAGGCCGTTCCAGTTCAGGATGATGATGGCGACACGGGGCGATGTCATTGAGGCAGTTGATCGATCTGAATGGGGCCGCCGCCGACAATTTGGCAGTATACCGCTTCAAGCTGGTCCATTTCCTGAGCCACCGTCTTCGTCGGCCGGATGCCGGCTCTCAACTTCACCAGCAGATCGGGTTCATCCAACAACCAGCGCAGTTTCCGGGCCAGGTCGCCTGCATCGCCCAGCTTGAAGAGCAAACCGCTGACGCCTTCCTGCACCAGCTCCGACATCCCGCCCATATCTGAAGCCAGCACCGGCGTCTGGTGAGCAAACGACTCCAAAATCACATTTGGGCTGTTCTCGTACCAGAGCGATGGCACCACGGTGACATCCAGGTTTTGCATCACCCGAGTCAACTCGCTCCGGCGGTTGTAAGGCCCGGCTAAGCGGATTCGACTATCGTTGCCAATCAACTGGCGCAACTGAGACACGTAATGGGGAAAATGAGAGAGGTCGCCATGCACTTCAAGACTGATGGGCAAGTTCGGCAGGCGTTTCACCGCCTCAATCAGGACATGAACACCCTTGAGGTGAGTGACCTGGCCCAGGTAGCCGACACGTAACGTGTCTGACGGCTTCTTGCCCAGCGCGCCGGTCGGCAAATCAGGGAAGTCGCGCCCCTGACGCGAGAAAAAAATCTTTTCTTGGGGCACACCCCAGTCAACGTAAACCGACTGCAAAAACCTGGACGGGCTGATGACGCCGTTGACTTGAGACAAGGCCTTCTTCAAAAAATTCATCCGCGCTTCAAACTGGCCGATCTCTTTCTTCTGCGTCTGCCAGAAAACATCCATCAAGCCGGGCGCAAACTTGTTTGGCAGGCTGTAGCGGCGCTTCTCTTCGCCCAAACAGCGAGCGCACGACATCGGGCTGATCGGCAAGGTCGAAAGACTCCCGTCACTGCGTAACATTGTGATCCGGCGGCACAAAAACCAGAAATCGGTGAGCGACACCAGCGATGGGATCCCGAGTTCACGGGCGGCAAGCAAAGCCCGGCCCGACATCAAATAGCCGCTGATGAGGTGAAAAATATCGGGCCGATCTTCCGTTATCAATTGACTCAGGTGATCGCCGATCCACAAATTGTCGTATTCCCAACGGAAGGGATCGGGAGCCGCCGCCATCTTGAACGAGAGGCGGCGGACTTTCACACCATCGAACTCGTCGTCTTCCCAGGACACACCTTGCTCCGGCCCGGCGTCTATCCGCTCCACGCTTACGACCCGCACCTGGTGGCCGCGCGCCTGTAAGGCATTGGCTCGCCGGTGAGTCTCCCACTCTGCGCCCCCTTTGTAGCGAGGAGGAAAGTGGTGAACAGCCATCAAAATCTTCATGTCATCTTCCTGAGTCTCTCAAGGTCAGGCCGCCTCTTTTGTCGGTTGAGAGCCTGTAAATTTCTGCGCCAGGCGCTTGATTAGCGCCCATTCTTTTTCGTCCAGCAGGCGCAAAGCCAGCACCAGGGCGCTGTAAACGACTGCCCCCAGCCCGATGATGATAAAAAAGTTCAGGTCGCCCATTGCGTAGACGGCGACCCCCATCATCGTTGCCGCCAAAACCACCCGGGTTCCCACCGAAACCATGTTGGGCAGGTGCAACTTGCGCCGGAGCAGGAAATGAAACTGCAACGCGCCAATGAGGTCAGTTATCACCGTGACCAGCGCCGCGCCAACCATACCGTAGCGCGGAATTGCATATAGATTCAGGATGATGTTGGCCAGGGCATTGATGGTGTAGATGCGGGCCGCGGCCCGCTCTTCGCCGACAATCGTCGTCATGTTGCCGCAGAATCCGGTGAACATCAACAGCGGCACATCCCAGATCAAAATCTGCAACCCCAGGGCCGAGGGCAAAAACTCGTTAGTGTATAAAAACCGGATGAGGGGGAAGGCCACCATCATGCCGCCTACGGCAATTGGCAGAGACGAGAGCATAATGAGCTTCACCGAGCGATAATACCAGCGCTCGACTTCAGCCGCATCGTTGGCATAAGCTCGCGTCAGCGAGGGCACAATGGCGGTGGCAAAGCCGCCAAAGAAGAACAACAACGCCCGGGCCAGGTTATAGGCAACGTTATACCAGCCGACCTCATTCTCGCGCACAAACATCGAGAGCATCACCGTGTCAATGCTGAAGGCAATCGTCAACGCCAGCGAAATAATGCCGAACGGCAGGCCGGCCCGAATCAGTGTCGGCCACACCTTTGGGTCTACCTGAAACTTCAGGTTGACCATGTTGTGCTTCCGGATCACCCGCGTCCCCAACCAGATCTGCGGCAACATGCTGATCAGGCCGGCGACGATCAGCCAAATGTAACTCAGGCCGAGAAACATAAAAAGTGTTCCCAGCATCAGCGAGACAACCTGGCCCAGGATACCAATGATGGTGGCGTAATCCAGGCGTTCGTTGGCAAAGATGACGATGTTCAGAGAGGCTTCAAAAGCCGACAACAAAAAGCCGCAGGTGTAGATGAAGATGCCTAACACCAATTCCGGCGAGTAGCGCGTTGAAGCGGCCAGGGTGATGCCAATGACGCCGGCAATCGCCAACAGGAAGCGCAATGCCACCAGATTCCAAAAAAGGACGGGCGTCTTGCTTCGGTCGCGGGCGATCTCGCGCATGACATACTGCGAGATACCAAGCTCGGCGAAAATCTGGAACAGGCCGACAAACGCCAGCACAATTGAATATTGGCCGAAACGATGATCGCCCAGGCGGCGAATCACGTAGACGTTGAAGAGAAAATTTGCGGCTTTGAGAGCCGTATTGCCCGCCGTGACCACGACAACGTTCTTGGCGATGATCTGCCTTAGGTCCGGCGAGCGGTTGCCTTTTGGCGCTAACTCGGCCACTAAACACTCCTTTAATGCGAAGACCCGCTCCAAAAACAAAAGCTTCCTCGCGGGATTTTTCACCTCTGCGAAGAAGGGCGAATTACAGCTTCACTCGCAGGACTCTACACTTGAGCCGCCAAAGATTGGTCAAGGTATCGTCATCATTGTGCCGACTATTCTTTTCCCTGAGGAAAGTATCGGGTGATGAGTATCGCCGCCTCTGTCTGCAATATTGGCCGGGCATCAGTCATAAACCGGGTCGCGAACAACGCATCCAGCTTGCCCCGGACGTTGTTGCTTTCAATTAAAAACCATAGTGCCGGCGCCGTTGCTTCGTAACGGTTGATCTGCTTGAGCATTAAACGAGTCTGGCGAAGCAGAACTGAAATCGCATAACGTGGCAAAGCGGCCATTTGCGACAAAATGCGGCGCAGTTGAAAACCTCTGGTTCGTGGATAGCCCGAATGCTTTCCATAGAGCGTGTCCAGTAAAATTTCGCCAAAGCCATATTGGCGATACTGGCGCGCCAGCCCGGCCTTCGTTGACCGATGTTGATGATAGATGATGGCCTGTGACGCAAAGCCCAGCCTGACCCGATTCTGAAGTTGAAGCCGCCATGCCAAGTCAACATCTTCGCCCGTGATGAGGCAGGCGTTGAAGCCGCCGACGGCCTCAAGGAGTGGGCGGCGATAGGAAGCGTTGGCTGTGTAAAGATGGGGCAGGAACTCGCCTGCGCCGCTGATAAAGTTTACGAGCGGCGAGTGTTCTTCGGAGAATTTTTCTACTAATGTCTGAGCCGGGTGGACGTGAGCCAGGATTGATCCGCCCACGCCGCCAATTTCGGCCTCGGCGTAAGGTTTAACCAGCTCTGCAAGCCAGTTCGGATCGGCAATACAGTCGGCGTCGGTGAAGGCGATGATGTCGGCCTGGCTTTGGGCCAGGCCAAAGTTTCGGGCCGAGGCCGGGCCGCGCTTCTCGCTATGAAAGAGGCGAACCGGATACTTTTCTACGATCCGGCTGGTATTATCGGTTGAGCCGTTCTCAACGACGATGACGTCGTAAGCACCGGCAGGATATTCCTGCTGAAGCAGGCTTTCCAGGCAAGCGGCTATCGTCTCTGCTCCGTTATAAACCGGGATGATGACGCTAACCGAAGGGCAAAACGCGGGGCGCTGTTCTGGAAGGTTGCGCGTCATACGAATCAGGCGAGTAGCGACTTAATGGCGATGCTGATGAAACCACGATTCTGAATGATTCCAGGGTCGCCCAACAGGGCCGGGAGGATATGCCTGCGGACGTTTTTCAGATGACGGTTTTGGTGCTCAGAAAAGGCGGCGGCCACGTGGTAGCGGCCAAACGCCCGGCGGCGCAAAGTTCGCAAGGTGTTTGCTTCGGGCGGCAGGTTATCAAAGATCGAATCAATTATCTGGTGAGCAGTATCAGGGTAACGTTCCAGAGCAAAGCCCGCTATCCACTCCAGCAACCATTCCTTATCTGAAGCCAGGGCCGGGCAGAGGGCGATCGCTTGTTGAAGGTGTCCCTGGGCGAGTTCAATTTGACCGGCAGAGAAATGCTTGGCGGCAAACTCGTAATGCAAAACGCTATAGGCTTCCGGCTGAAGTTTTTTGATATCATCAGGCAACTCTGTGTCGGAGAAGAACTTTTCGAGTCGAATTAATTCATGCCGGGCCTGTTTGCGATGATCGCGCGACATGCTGTCTTTAACGACGCGATATTGGAACAAAGGCTCGTCAACATACCCAAAAGCATATCCGGCTCTCGCAATCCGTATCCACAAGTCTGTGTCCGCCGCCGACGAACATACCGGATCAAACAATCCCACTTGGTTCAGACACTCTCGACGCACAACTGCCGCGCCCGGAGGAAAGAAGAAAGTACGGCGCAACAAATCCCGAAGCACTTGCCCTTGTTTGTTGGGCCTGACGACGCCTAAAACCTGGATGCCGGATTCATCAACATACTGAAAGCCTGAATAGACCAAGCCCAACTCAGGTCTATTCTCGAAAAGAGGCACCTGTAACGCCAGCTTGCTAGCTGGGATTCGGTCGTCGGCGTCCAAAAAAAGAAAGAGTTCGCCGTGTGCGGCTCTGACGCCCGCGTTTCGCGCCTCCGACAAGCCTTTATTTTCTTGATAGATGTAAATAATCCGGCCTGCATACTGAGTTACCCGATCTCGTGTGTGGTCGGTAGAACCGTCATCAACCACGACCACTTCAACCTCAGGGTAGGTTTGCGCCAGGGCGCTATCAATTGCATCACATACGAAGCGATCATGGTTGTAAGTCGGGATGACTATGGAAACGCATGGCTGAGTCATTGGTATAGAACTATAGGCAACAGGGTTAAGCTGACGGACGAGCCTGCGAAACATGCCCTGTTGTCGGCCACCCCGTCAACGACTTCAAAAAGATTGACCAGACGCCCCGGTTCTTTAGCCATGACGGTCGGCATCTGATCCCGGTTAAAACTTGTCTCACGACGGAAAGACGAAGCCCGGAAAAGTAATCTTGAAACGCGTTCCCGATGCTCACATCACCGATCACGTGTTGCCGAACTGCCGCCAGCCGTTGCGCGCCATCGGGCAAGTTCTGGAGAACTCTGTCCACGAATTGATGAGGTGAGTTGGACGGCAGGCGCATGGCGTGATAATAAAGCGACGAGCCAAAGTCCTCGGGGTTTTCCCGCAGCGCCGGATTCTGTTTTAGGGCGGCGGCTAGAAAGCGTTTCCCCTCATCAACGTTGCCCAGGGCGTAATTGCGAAGCGCGAGACCTAAGTAGGTTTTCTCAAAGATCATTGATTGACGCCGCCGGAACGCCTCGTGTTCGGGCGGTAGATGAGCAAAAACGCCTTCTAAAAATCCGAGCGGCTCCGTCACCCGCAGGCTCAAAGCATCATCGGCCAGCATTTGCGCCATCTCATTCATGCGCGACAAAAATTGGGGGTGGAGCGCCAGCGCCTGGCTAAAGTTCCGCCCGGCGTCCTCCCAGGCGCCAGCCGCGTAGTAACGGCAACTCAGCCAGAAGCGGGTGTGCCCGTAAGCAAGAGATTTCCGAGCCACAATGTCGGCGGGCAACGCCGGGTCGGCAAAGGCCTTGTCCAGGACTCGAATGGCCCCCTGTTCCAGCTTGAGCACGTTGCCAGTCATACTGCTTGATAAGATCCGGTAAGACCCGAGCGGCTCCTGTACACAGGCGAAGGCGTAGCCGGTTCGCGCAATCCGAAGCCACATGTCCCAGTCAGCGCTCCAGGGATTCTCTTCATCAAACAACCCGACGCGCTCAAGACACTCCCGGCGAATCAGAGGGCCGCCCACCCAGACAAAATCACCGATGATCAACTGGGCTAAAACGTCCCCCTCAGGCAGGAGGCCGACTTTTTCAAACGGCGCGCCTTTCTCATCTATGTGATAGTAGCGACAATGGACGAAGCTGATGTCGGGCCGGGCCTGCATCACGTCCACCTGGCGTTGAACTTTGTGAGGCAACAACAAATCATCGTGATCCATGAACATCAGGCAATCTCCGCTGGCGGCGCGAATGCCGGTGTTGCGGGCCGCCGCCACCCCCTGGTTGGGTTGCCGAATATAGATCACTCGCCCGGAGTAACGCTCCATCACCTCGGGCGTGTTGTCGGTTGAGCCGTCGTCCACGACAATGGTTTCCAGGTCGGGGTAAGTTTGTTCCAAAACACTGTTGATAGTCAGAGGCAACAAACTTGCCAGGTTATAGGTTGGAATGATTACCGAAACTTTGGGCGGTCGGCGTCCGATTCTCATAGATACGCTTTCAATCAAACTATTCGCGTTTTAAGCGCGATGGTAGTAGCTCAACACTTTTTCAACGGCGCTGATCACGTCCTCAAGGTCGGCCTGCGACATGCCGGGCGTAAGCGGCAGTGACAGAATACTCTCGCCGATATGATAGGCATGAGGATACTCCTCCGGGCGATAACCATACTTTTCCTGATAATAAGGATGCGTATGCAAGGCCCGATAATGCAGGGCGGCCCCGATATTCTCGGCCAGCAAGGCATCAATGATCTCGTTCCGGCTGGCAGTGAATTGATCCGTATCCAGGATCAAAACGTAGAGGTGCAACCCGTGACGCATCCCGTCCGCCGTCGGGCGGGGTTGCAACCGCACCCCAGGCAATTTCCCAAATACCTGATCGTACAACTGCGCGTATTGCTCACGCACTTCTAGGAACCTTTCCAGCTTTCGCAGTTGGTGAATGCCCAATGACGATTGCAGATCGGTCATGTTGTATTTGTAGCCCGGAAGGACGGCCTGGCTGAGCATGAGGCGACGGCTGCTGAAACGCTTCCAAGCATCCCGGCTCAGGCCGTGAAGCCGGTAGACCTGTAGTTTCTCCACCCAACTCTCATCGTCGGTGGTGACCATGCCGCCCTCGCCGGTCGTCAGATTCTTGTTGGGGTAGAAGCTGAAATTGGTCATGTGCCCGATTGCGCCGATTAATTTACCCCGGTAACGCGCTCCTGCCGCGTGTGCCGCGTCTTCGACCACAATCAGGTGATGGCGATTGGCGATCTCCAAAATTCGATCCAGATCACAGGGCAGGCCGCCGAAGTGAACGGGGAGCAGAGCCTTTGTTCGCGCGGTGATGGCGGCTTCAATCTTGGCCGGGTCAATATTCAAAGTAGCGGGATCAATATCTACGAAGACAGGTCTGGCCCCGCAATGCTCAACGACATTGGCGGTGGCGGCGAATGTCAGCGGCGACGTAATCACCTCGTCGCCAGGGCCGACGCCTAAGACCAGCAGGCTCAGGTGAAGGCCGGCCGTGCAGGAATTGACCGCCACTGCATATTTGCTCCCAACATATTTCGCAAAGTCTTCTTCGAATTGCTGGGTTTTGGGACCGGTGCCAATCCAGCCTGAGCGCAGAGTCGCCACAACCTCGGCGATCTCTTCTTCGCCCAAATAAGGCGCTCCAAACGGAAGAAATGTTTTGCGCTGAGGTTCACCGCCCTGAATTGCCAATTTCGATTTCATTTTCATCTTCGTAATTTGAGCAACTCATTCCGTCACTCGTTGCGGCAACCATTCTACTCGCGGCCTGAAGACGCCGGCATTATCAGGATCAGAGACGTGGCCTGTTACGCGGAAGATTTCCCCGGCGCTACTGGCGTAAACAATCGGCTGTTCAATATCGGCAAGATGCGCCTCTACGGCATAAACGTCCGGGACGAGCTGTAACGGGCCTACGACAACTTCGAAAGCGCCCCGGCCCTGAATGCTGTGGTTGGCAAAAGCGGTGTCACTGTCGCTGGCTAGCGAACAACAAATCAATCCGTCGGCCCGGCGTATCTGAATCTCAAACAGCGGCGACTGGATCGTTTGAGCCGTGTTGTAATGCAAGCGGATACGCAAATGATCTTCAGGACTAAACTCTCTTTCGGGTTGACCGTCTTGATTAAGCAATTCAACGGTAACGGCAGACGTTGCCTCACCCGCTTCCAGACCGTCGCCGCCGTTTGTTCCGGCGGCATTGGCCCTGCCCACGACCTTCTCCCTTTCCTGCAACCTATAAATCTGAATCACCTCATCAGGCGCGCCGTCTGCTTTGATCTGGCCGCTCTGCAGCAACAAAACGCGCTTGCAAAAGGTGCTGACGTTCCACATGTTGTGTGAGATAAACACGATGGTCACGCCGCTATCTCGCAATTCGCGCATCTTGGTCAGGCATTTTTGCTGAAACTCCAGGTCGCCCACCGACAAAACTTCATCCACCAGAAGCAAGTCGGCCTTCACGTGAGCGGCCACGGCAAACGCCAGCCGGACGTACATGCCGGAGGAGTAGCGTTTTACCGGCGTATCAATAAATTTTTCCAGCCCGGCAAACTCGACCATGTTTGAAAACTGGGCGTCAATCTCACTCCGCTTCAGGCCAAGAATGGCGCCGTTGAGATACATGTTCTCGCGGCCCGACAGGTCGGGGTGAAACCCGGCCCCCAACTCAATCAGCGAGGCCAGGCGGCCCCGGGTGTGAATCTCGCCCTCGGTTGGGAAAGTTACTTTGGACAACAGCTTGAGAATGGTGCTTTTGCCGGCGCCGTTGTGGCCGATTACGCCAACCACCTCGCCGACCTCGATCTCAAAACTCACGTCATCCAAAGCCCAGAACAGTTCATCGGCGGTTGCCCCGTCATTCGCCCGGAATAACCGGCGGGCCTGGTGGGCGATGGCCGCTCTCAGGCTTGTCTGATGACTGCCCAAGCGGTACGCTTTGGAAACATGTTTAAACTCAATAACAGCCATGTCTTGTCTCTGGCAATCTCGGTGATTGTCTTTTTGATTTCAGATCAAATCAGCAAAAACGCGCTCGGCTTGCTTGAAATAGCGATAAGCAAACGTCAGCAACGCAATGGAAACCAGAGCCGCCAGGCCTAGATAGGGCCAGTCCGGCATCTGGTTGTGAAGCAGTAATCGGCGATAGGTGTCAATGACCGTCGCCATCGGATTCAGAAAATAGAGAGGCCGCAGAATCTCCGGCACCAGAGTCGCGGGATAAATGACGGGCGACACGTACATCCAGATTTGCAGGATGAGGGGGATGATGAAGCGCACGTCACGGTAAAACACATTGATGGCTGAGGCCAACAGGCTGATGCCAAAGATCAATATCAACTGAATGGCGAACACCAACGGCGCCAGGGCCGCCGTCCAGCCAACCGGGATGTGGTAGACGATCAGCATCACAATAAAAATCAGGGAGGCGATCAGGAAATCAATAAAACCCACCAGGATTGCCGACAGCGGCAAAATCTCTCGCGGGAAATAAATCTTGCCAACCAAATCCATGTTGCCCACCAGGCTGGGGATGGCGAAGTTCAGCGAGTTGGTAAAAAACGTCCAGGGCAACAAGGCCACATAAGCAAAAATCGGGTATGGCACGTCGTCGGTGGGCACTTTGATAAACACCGAAAAAATGACGCTGAAAGTTGCCATGAGTGATAAAGGTTGGAGGATGGCCCAGGCCGCTCCGAGAAAAGATTGGTTGTAGCGCACCTTGAAGTCGCGCATCGTCCAAGTCCACAACAGTTCCCTGGCCCTTATCAATTCTTTGATGTAAGTCAGCATGGCTCTTTTTGTCTGGCGGGGTTGGCCGTCAGCCTGAAATTTCCGAAGCCGGGCGGCTTTTACCGGCCAGAAGTTCCTGACAGATGCTTTTGAGTTCGTCCAATTCTTCGGCCACCGTCTTCACCGGTTGAATGCCGGCCCGCAATTTGGGCAGCAGGCCCGGCTCATCCAGCAAACGTCGCAATTGACGGGCCAGATCACCGGCGTCGCCCGCTTTGAACAAAAGGCCGTTCCGGCCATCCTGCACCAGTTCGGCCATGCCGCCCAGATTCGAAGCCAGCACCGGCGTGCAGTGCGCCAGAGCTTCCAGAATCACGTTCGGGCTGTTCTCGTACCATAACGACGGCGCCACCACCACATCCAACTCGTGCAAGGCGTTGGTGAGCTGGTCGTACAACCCGTTGAGATGGAACCGGCTATCGTCGCCGATCAGGCGGCGCAACTTTGCCACGTATCCTGGGAAGTGTTTCAAGTCGCCATAGACCTGCACCTCGATCGGCATTTGCGGCAGTTGTTTCACGGCTTCCAGCAAAACGTGAACGCCCTTCAGGTGAGCAATTTGCCCCAAATAGCCCACCCTCAGTGCGCCGGATGGTTTCTTTTCCAACATTGCCTCAGTCAGGCCGGGGAAATCCCGTCCCTGACGCGAAAAGATAATCTTGTCGGCGGGCAGGCCAGCTTCAATATGCGCCAACCGCAGGAAATTAGAGGGGCTGATCACGCAGTTGGCCTGGCCCAGAGTCTCAAGCAGAAACCTCGCCCTGGCCTCAAACCTGATCCGCTTGTGTTTTTGCAGTCGCCAGAAAGAATCCATCAGGCCGGGCACAAGTTTCGCCGGCCACCGATAGCGGCGCTTTTCTTCGCCCAAACAGCGAGCGCAATTCATCGGGTCAATCGGCATTGTCGTAAGCTGGCCGTTACTACGCAAAAGTGTAATCCGGCGGCAGAGGAACCAAAAATCCGTCAGCATCACCACGGTTGGAATGCCAAGTTCACGAGCCACGAGCAGAGCGCGGCCCGACATCAGGTAGCCGCTCACCAAGTAAAAAATGTCAGGTTGATAATCCAGCATCAACTGGCGCAAATGATCGCCAATCCAGGGATTGTCATACTCCCAAAGGAACGGGTCGGGGGTGGCGGCCATGTTGAAAGAAAGCCGGCGAACCTTTACGCCCTCGTACACTTCATCCACCCAGGACACGCCCTCTTTTGGCCCGCGATCAATTTTCTCTACGCAGATCACTTGAACGTCGTAACCATGAGCCTGCAGAGCAAGCGCCCGCCGGTGGGTTTCCAGTTCTGCGCCGCCTCTGTAGTGCGGCGGGAAATGATGAATGCCGAATAAAATCTTCACGATTGTCTTCGGCCCTGTTAGCCTATCGCCGCTTTTGATGCCGAGCGGATATTTTGCACAAACCGAAGGTCGTCCATGCCAATCACGCCCAGCGCCAGCAACAAGAGGCCATACGTCACTCCTCCCACAGCCACGCTGGCCAGCAACGGCAACAAAGAATGAACCAGCAACACCAATCCGCCCATCAGGAATACGGCCAGCAAGGGGCGCAGGAGACTGTTGCCCCAATTAATTTTTTGCATCACCGGGCGCAACGTCCAAACGTACTGCCCCACCAGCACCGCCTCGGTCAGCACGGTCATCACCGCCGCGCCTATAAATCCGAAGCGCGGCACCAGCAGCAGATTCGCGGCGACATTCAAGCCGGTGCTAACCAGCACCGCCCGCGCCGCCCGCGCCTCTTTGCCTGAGATCAACACGACGTAGCCCAGGAACTCGGAGGCGAACATCAGCGGCAATACCCAGATCACGATTTTGAAGGCCGGGACGGCGGGCGCATAATCAGCGCCGAAGAGGAACGGGATGAGTTGATCGGCCAGTGTCCAGCCGCCGACGGCGATGGGCAGCGCGATCAGCAACATGTAGCGGAGGGCGCGTTCATACACCCTCGGCAAACTTTCAGGCTCTGTCACCGCCCGCCGCGTCAGCGAGGGATACAGGGCGGTGTTGAAGACGTTGGAAATGATGGCCGCCGAGAAGATCAAGTTATAGGCCGCGTTGTAATAGCCGGTTTCGGCGTCACTGCGGAAGATGTTGAGCAGGACGCTGTCAAATTTATAAGATAGCCCCAGAGCAAACCCGATAACGCCAAACGGCAGGCTGGCTCGCAAAAGAGCCGGCCACCTTTGGGCCTGCACACCGGCGGCGCGCACGCCCAGAGCATGCACCCCGCGCCAGCACACAAACGTCATCAAGGCCACGCCGAGCAGGGTGGCCAGGATCAACCCGTAATAACCGAATCCCCAAAACAAGGCGGCCGCACCGACAACCACAAACGCCAACTGGTTGACGACCTTGGCCCCGGCCGATAAATCCAGTCGTTCAAACCCGGCCAGCACAGCTTCGCTAGTGCCTTGCACGGCGTACAGGATTAAACCGCAGGCGTTGAGGGCAATCGCGCCTACCATCACCAGAGGCCGCCCCGAAAGCCAGGCGGTCAACGTCACCAGCAGGGCCGCCAGCAGGGAGAGCGCCAGCCGCAAGGTCAAGACGTTGGCATAGAGGGCGTTGGCCTGCGCCGGCCCATCCGGCAAATCGCGCCAGCGGGCCACTTCGCGCACACTGTAAACGCCAAGACCGAGATCGGAGATGAAGGCGAAGAGGGCGCCAAAGGCCATTACGGCCGCATACTGGCCAAAGGCTTCGGCGCCCAGGTTGCGCACCACCAGCACCGAAAACGCAAACGACAGGGCTTTAATGGTCAGTTGAGCAACCATGCCAAAGGCCGAGTTGCGGAGAACCGTGATGGAAAACTTTTTCATGAAGTGTTTCGTTTCTTTCGAGGCTTTGCCAGCCGGGCGCGCAAAGCCGGCTCTTGCCAGTCGCGAGGGTGTTGGCAGACCGCGACGAAGACATTGGTATCCTGAAGCGGCTCGCCGGAGATGGTGATGTCGGTCAAGTGAGGCGCTGGATAAGACAGCTTGAGCCAGCGATTGATGAAGAAGTTGGTCAACGGCTCTGGAACCAGGCGTTTGACTGGCCGATAAATGTAGTTGACGGCGAACTGCAGAAGTGGAGGCATGGTTTTCTTGTGGGTTTGAATAGCAGTTGCATAGCGATTCACTTCGGCATAGAAGCTGTCGGCAAAGCCCTGGTAGTGAATATGCACTTTGGCGAAAAAAGCCTGAAGCAGTTCCCGCAGTTCCGATTCCGAATATTCGCGCACATGATAAGGGTTCACGATTGAATGCCGCGCCGAGTAAGCCCGGTTGGGCGTCGAGAGAATGCAAAGGCCGTAGGGGTTGAGCACGCGCACGACCTCGCGCAGGAATCCGGCGTCGTCGGCCACGTGCTCAATGGTTTCCAGCGAGACCACGCTTTGAAAGCAATGGTTCTCGAACGGCAGGCTCAGGCCGTCGGAAGCGACAAAGCTGATCCGGCGATCCGGGTAAGACTTCTGGGCCTTGCCAACACTGGGCAGGTGAATGTCAACGCCTACCACTCGCGTGCCCGGGTTGCGGCAAAGCTGATTCGCGCCATAGCCAGCGCCGCTGGCCAGGTCTAGCAGCAAGCCGGGTTGAACATGCATCCGGGCAAATTCGTAACGAGCCGCATGTTCGTGATAGAACAGGCTCTCCGGATCAACTTCAATGCGTTCGACAACCTGGGTCGGTTTCATAAGGTCGTTCGGCTCGCGTCAGCGATCAATGAACTGACCCCAGTCAGTTCATCGTCCAGCCAGCATTATACGCTTGAGCGCCACGAGCGGGGAGACAGAGGTCACGGGCTTTGAACAGCATAAGCCGAGAGCGGCGAGTTGGCGAAAGTTGTGCCGGGCGACCAGGCTGCCGGGAGCGCCGTGAGGTTGCTGGCGGCGTTGGTTTGGGCCTTGCTACCTGAGGCCATGTCGCGGAATTGCACTGTGCCCGCGCCGGTTGGCCCCAGCACAGCAATCCAGTATTTTGTTCCAGCGGTGAGATTGGTCGCCGGGATCGCGGCCAGGTTCCACGCGCCGGGTGTGGGGCTGGTGATGGTCGCCTGCGCCAGCAAATTGCCCGGGTCGTCGGTCACCGTGTTGGTGTAAAGGCCGACGATGACTTGAGTCGCTGCGTTATTGCCATCCACATAAACGTACAACTGATTTGCCGCGCCGCTGGCGCTGGCGGTGTATTGGAACGCTTCGGCCAGGCCGGCAGGATTGTTATCCTGATTCGAGCCGATCGTTTGAACACCCAGCAACAGCGCCGGGGCGCCCGCCGAGGTGGGGGTGAACGTTGGCGTTAGGGAGGGCGCGATGGTGGCTGTGAACATAGCAGTTGGCGTGGCCGTCGCAAAGGTTCCACCCGAACAAGAAGCCGCCCACCCGGCGCTGTCGGCCAAACCGTTGAGAGTCGTCGTGCTCAGGTTGTTGATCGTGCTCACCACAATCTCGTCAACGATCGTGCCATCTTCACGCATCCAGATATTGAGGGTGTGAGTTCCGGCAGTTGAGATCGTCAGAGTCACGGCGTTGCCGCCGTAAGTGCGTCGCCAGGTGTAATTGCCTGAGGTGTAGCCGGTGACGCCTTGCGCTCCCAGTGTGACGGCGACCCCGTTCAGGCCAACGTGAATCGAATCACTGCCGCTGGCATTGAGGCTGTCGGCCCGGCCACGAACGTAAACATAGTAAGCGCCGGTTGCCGGGAAGTTGAGCCGGTAGTCCAAACGTGGACCGGTGGTGGCGTCGCCGCTGGACACGCCGGAGTTGGGGAGAGACTGCATGGCTGACGCGCCAAAGTAACCTGTCGGGCTGGTGACGCTCGACCAGTTCTTGCCGGCGAGCGAGCCGGCGCCGGGCAAGTTGCTCATCCAGTTCTCGGCTTGGGCGTCAAAATAAGTGCCTGCGCCGCCGCTTATGCCAGGGCTATAGAGGCAGGCGCTGGCCGGGGTGGGCGTGAATGTCGGCAGAGGGGTGTTGGTGAATGTAGCCGTCGCTGTGAACGTGGGCGGCGCTGTGTTCGTCGGCGTTGAGGTTGCGGTGCTGGTCGGTGTGTCGGTCGGGCCGGGCGTGTTCGTGACTGTGGCTGTCGGCGGGAAGGTGCTGGTGGGCGTGGCGGTGGCCGCCGGCGTGTCCGTTGGCGTAGGCGCGAACGTCGGGGTGTCGGTCGGCAATTCCGTCGGCGTCGAAGTGGGCGTCTCAGTCGGCGGCAAGGTGTTGGTGGCCGTCACAATTGGCAGAGGCGTGTCGGTCGCGCTAGCGGTCGGCGTCGAGGTTGGCGTGTCGGTTGCCAGAATAATATCGGTCGGCGTGAATGTCGCAGTGCTGGTCGGCGTGTCGGTCGGAAGTGGTGTAAAAGTCGGCAGAGGCGTGTTTGTCGCTGTGGCAGTCGCAGTAGAGGTTGAGGTGAAGGTGGCGGTAGCCGTTGAGGTGAACGTGGGCGTATTGGTTGCTCCGCCTGCGGCGACATAGTTGATCACCAGCTTGGGCGCATTGGCTATCGAGCCGTCGTAACCGCCGACGAACTTGCGTCCCCAGCTTCCGCCAGTGCCTTTAAGAATGACCGACAGGCTGTTGCCGCTCTGCCAGTCGGCGCGGCTGACCACTTCCTGAATCACCAGCTTCATTTCATTTAGCGAATACCAGGTGGACGACAACCATTGTGTGTTTGAGGTATGGGCCACCCTCTGTGTCGTGAGAATCCGTTGCGACGGCAGGTTGCCGGTCGAGTACGTCGGGCTGTTCCCGGCAGCTTCGGCGGCGATGCTCAGGTTAATGCTGAGCCACTGGCTCTGGCTGGAGAACACTTCAAGGTGAGCCGACGTAATGGTCGCTCCCTGTGGAATGGATAGGGCGTTGAAGCGCAGGCCGGTGTAGCTGGACGTGGTGGACGAGCCGTTGCCTAACCACACAGTGGGTGAAGTGAGTGAAAGAGTCGCGCCATCCTGATTGGCGTCATCGGATGAGGTCGACACCAGAATAGTGATGATGGTGGGGCCGCTGGTGGCCGTTGCGGTGGGTGTATTCGTGGCCGTGCTCGTGGCAGTATGAGTCGCCGTGTCGGCGGGCGGCAGAGGCGTGTCCGTGTTCGTCGCCACAGCCTCAGAAGTGCTGGTCGCAGAGGGCGCGAGGGTCGGCGTGCCGGTCGGTGTCGGCGGAACCGGAGTTGCCAGACGGCCATAAAACAGAGTCGGGTTGTTGTAGTTACCGCTATCTGCCCGGAAGAAAACAAATTCCACCGTCTCAGGCCGGTTGAAGCCGATGGCCGACCACTTTACCGACGGGCTGGCATCGAACGAGTCCAGGCCAGTGTGAGCGGCAAACAACTGAGGCGCAGTCCACGAGCCGTCGCCGTTCTTCTGCATTACACACATGTCGCGCAGGTCGAGGCAAGCCGGGTTGTTGGGATGGCCGTGACCGATGATATAAACTTCGCCGGCGCTGTTCAGGGCTAGAGTCGGGTTGTGGGTATAAGCGGCCAGCGGTTGATCTACCCAACCTGCGCCGCTGTTGGTTGCGTAATGAATGCGGCCATAATCGCCGGAGCCGTCGTAGTTTTCGATGTAGGTAAGATGTTTGACGCCATCAGCGCCGATGACGAGGCTGGGGCCTTGATCAATGTTGAGGCCGCCGTTGGCGCTCGTCCAAACGGGTGAGGCGCTGACTTCTTCGACACTGCCCCACGCGCCGTTGGCGGCCCGGACCCGGGCCAGAATTTTCTTCGGGGTCCCCGCCTCTGAAACCCAGGCAATAGTCAACGAATTATCCAGCGGCGAGATGGCTACCGAGGGGTGATTGGCGTTGCCGGAAACGTCCACTTGAGTGGCGGCTCCGACCGGAGTCAGGCTGTTGGCAAGGCTGTCGTAAGTGTAAGAGACATGCGTGATGTGATTGTCGCTCGACCAGTAGGCTACATGCAGTGTCCCGCTCAAGTCCACCATGCCCGACACACCCGCCGAGCCGATGTAGTCGCCGGACACGGTTGGGTTGCCGGTGGCCAGTGTGAGCGCAGGCCTGAAAGTGTTGGCCGTCGTGTCGAAGGGATAATCTTTGAGCGCGCCTGCCTGAGTGTTGACCAGGACGTGAATGGTGTTGCTTCCGTCGTAAACTGCGTCAATTGAGATCAAGTTGGCGCTGTCGGCAACGGTGGCCGAGCCGTCGAAGGCCGTCTGCGCGTCGGGCAGGCCGGGCGCGGTCGTCCAGTAGGCAAAGAGGGTGGTTGTGTATTGCCTGCTGGAGAAGGCGTAGAGGCGGTCGGTGTTGGTGCGGACGAGTTGATGAGAGATGACATCGGAGCTACCGACGCCGATCGGGAAATAAGTTGGATCGTTGCCCGCCGGCAAAGCCGGAGCCGGGATGATACCAGCCGACGAAGCCGGGAACCAACCGAACGCCAATTGCGCGATCAGCAACAAGGCCAGCAGGGCAGTGCGGGCCTGGTAGCGGTGAAATTGTTTGGCAGAATGTGGCGCGGCGTTCACCCAAAATCCCCCGTTAAGAATTCAGTTGGTCCTGCCCTAAAACACGTCCCATCGCCCGAAGCAAAAAGGGCGCGAACGATCCTGTTCTGTCTCTTGTAAGAACGCGCCAAACGCGCTCAGGTTACGCTACGGGCCTGGGTATGTGCCTAAAGTACCAACCTGGAAGCGCCGGATTGAATACACCGACGAGTCAATTGTGACTGAAGAGGCGGTGTGGAGACCGTCGGTGTAGTCCACGGCGTTCGTGCCCGGATCGGAGTCGTTGATGGCCGTCACGTCAAGCGTGATGTTGATGATGTTGGCGTGCCAGGTAGCAGTGCTGGCGTCGTAGTAACTCACCCGCACATTCAAGTCGGTGGCCGTCACCTGATCCCAGCGCGTCCGAATAATATCGCCCGGCTCAGGGATGCGCGAGGCGCCGGCGGCGTTCAACGGCATCTGCCAGTCGGCGAGGATGACCGGGTTGCCGACCCAGGCTTCGAAGGTCAGTCTCACATTGCCGCCGCCGTAGCCGATGGGAATGATCTCCAGATTCTCTTCGCGGTTGATCTCTTTGCGGAAGCCCACCATCGGCCCAAAGTAGCTGGAGGGTGAGAGGCCCGGCGTGCCTTTCGGCCAGTCAACTTCAATCTCGGCCCAGCCGCTGGTCAAGTCGGGCATACGGTCGAGGTTGCGGCCCGATTGCAGGCGGTTAGTGTTCGAGTAGAGGCCGTAAGGCGACTCCAGCCGCAAATCCGATTCCCACGTCGTCCAATCAATCTGCCACTGCACGCCACTCTGATTGGTGTAATCCTGTTGTTGCAGGCTGGCGGTCGAACGATTGTCGGGGCCGGAGGGCAGGCTGGCGCTGGTGGAGAACCGCCATTGATCCACAAACACGTTGAGCGGGTCGTTGCTGTTGGTAGACAGGATGCCCAGTCCGGCCTGGTCGTAGGTCTCGCCTTGCATGCGGCCCTGGTGATACCAGCCGTAAAAGTTGCCGTTGAGCAGGAAAGCAAAGGCCCGCTTCACCCCCGGCCCGGATTGTGAATGCAAGCCGATCTCCAAATCCACCCACTGGTCTTGCGGGAACGTGCCGTAGACCCGGAACTCGATCGGCGCGTTGTCGAAGTCGCGGTTGCCCACCACGTACATCTCGCCGCCCTGCCGCACGCGCAGGAACCAGCCTTGCGTGCCAGAGGCGCTGGGCCACAGCCCAGCAATGGTGAGGTACTCGGTTGGGCCAAGCTGGGCAACGGTGGACGAAGGCAAATAGACGTTGGCCCATTGCCAGTAATAAGTGCCAGGGCGCTCTTCCCAAGCGTGGCTCCCGGCAGAGTCAGAAAAGTTATAGCGCACTTTGGCCGCGCTACCACTACTTGAGGTTGAAGCCCGCGCCGCGAAACTTCCGGCGGCAACCTGAGCGCTACTCTGAGCCACACTGCCCGTTCCAGACGTGTCGCTGAACGTTTGCCACGAGCCTTGCGCCGCTTCAAACGGCTCCAGGATCGAAGCCGAAGTGGTGGCCGAGGCGGTTGGCGTGAAAGTGGAAGTAAACGTAGCCGTGAAGGTGGCAGTGGCGGTCGGCGTGAAGGTGAAAGTAGTTGTTGGCGCGACGGAAGTTGCGGTGGCCGTCGGCGTAAACGACGGCGTGAACGTGGCGGTGCGGGTGGCCGTCGCCGTGAATGTGAAGGTTGGCGTGCGCGTGGCCGTGTTCGTCGAGGTGGCCGTTGAGGTGCGGGTGGCCGAAGCTGTAAAAGTCGGCGTCCGCGTTGGCGTGTTTGTCTTAGTGTTGGTGGCCGTGAACGTTCTGGAGGGCGTAAAAGTATTGGACGGCGTGAACGTCTTTGACGGCGTAAACGTGTTGGACGGGGTAAACGTCTTGGAAGGGGTGAACGTGATCGAGGGGGTGAGCGTCTTCGACGGAGTATTAGTGATCGTCGGCGTGTTGGACGGTGGGCGAGTGCGCGACGGTGTTCTGGTCGCCGTCGGCGTGCCGCTCGTGGCCGTTTTGGTGTTGCTGGCCGACGCGGCGGGCGAGCCGGGTGTGATGGTCGTCTTCTTCGCTATGCCTGAAACGAGTCGCGAACTGGTCGGCAGGGTTCCGGGCGAGGCGGTCTCTGTTCCAGCAGATTCGGGTAGAGAAGCGACGGCGGCACGGGTGCGATCAATGCTACCCGACACCTGGCCGGGCGGCGTTTGGGTGGAGGGCACAATGACGACGGTGGACGGCAACGCCGACGAAGCCCGAGGCGGCGCGGACAAAATGCAAAACACCGCGCCGCCAGCCATCACCAACAATGCAGTTGCTACAATCCAGATTCGGAGTTCTCGATTCAAAGTTGCACCCCATGCCGTCACATGACTCTGCATCGGATTGTAACGAATGCGCCTGGCAACACCTATCCTACGCTGATACCAGAAAAGGCTTTGAGGGCGCGTGAGTCGTCAGCATCTGGTTACAAGGTGGTAAAGATTTTTCGAGATGCAAATCGCGATCCAGAAATGACAACTTTTGAATCGCGGTTTACGATTCGGACAAAAAATATCCGGTTGTGAACTACTCAAACAAAGTTAAGACGCCGGTGTGCTAAACGTCCGAAAGCTTGACCACTGGCTGAACTGGCCCTGAGCGTTCACGGCTCGCACACGCCAGTAATAAATCTGGCTTGGGGCGAGGGGCGTTTCGGGCATAAAGGCCGAAACGGGTACTCGCATCTGGTGGCCGCGAGCGATGACGGTGAAGTTCGGATCGGAGGCGATTTGCACTTCGTAGTGATCCGCGCCCGGCGACGAGTCGCTCCAATCGAGAGCCGGCGTGAGGCTCGTCACTGCCTCTGCGTTAGCCGGGGCAAGCAGAACCGGCACGCCCGGCGGGTTGGGAGTCATGAAGTGCCGGGTGCGCGACCAAAGGCCCGGCCCGAAGACACTGTTGGCCCTGACTCGCCAGAACAACAATGTGTTCGCCGGCAGGTCGCTCGTCAGTTGATAAGCCGACGGCGTCATGTTCAGGTTCACCAGCGGCACGCTGAAGGTGCTGTTGGTTGCGATTTGTAACGTGTAAGAAGTCGCGCCGGTCACGTTCGTCCAATCGAATAAAGGCCGCCTTGAGATGGCCATCTCGCCCCCGCCTGGAAATTTGAGCGTCGGCGCCGGGAGGGCGATGGTGAACGACCAGGTTCCCAGTTGAGAGGCGGCCAATGTGGCCGAGACCGCCCCGGCATTCACGGTCGCATTCTCAAGGGGCGTTTCAATGTGAGTCAGGCGCTTGGCCCCTGTCGCTGCAAACATGGAGAGCGAGATCGAAAAATTGATCGGGTTGAGGGACGGGTTCCAGAGCCGGGCGACGAGGCCCTGGGTGAGGCCGTCATCGGCGGGTTTGAGCGCCCACAACAAGGCGCTGGGATCGGAGACGGTCAACAACGAGAAGGCGGTTTCGGGGGTAAGCATCTCCGCCCGTCACTTCCGAGACGATCAACGGATTCTGGTGCTCAAGGGCAAAGCGCATGGCGGCCACCGGATCGTAGGCATCGTGTGTTTGCAGGGCGAAGCGTTGCCGGAACTGCGTATCGCCATCCTGGTTGGGGATGCCGAAGTTGGAGCCATCCACCTGCCCGCCGACGAGCGGCGAGAGCTGTGGGGTGGTCGTGTCGAGCGTATTCACTGTGCTGTTGCCCAGCCGCATAAAGTAACAATCGGCGTTTGAAAGCGTAGCGCCCACCACGCCATCGCCGATGTCGGCGAAGTGATTGAGCGTCAGCCAGTCGTAGCGGGCGTTGACGGGCGAGTAGTGGCCGCCGTCGGCCAGCAATTTCGCCCGGATCACCGCGCCCACTTCTTCGTGCCAGACCTCAGGCGTGTTGATCTCAAACCCGAAGCCCCAGGTGAGCACACTGCCAAAGTTTTGAGTGATGTCGTTGCGAATCTCGACCCGGTTGGAATTGCGGATGAGGGTAACGCGGCTGGAGTGGGCCAGCGGACTGGTGTCGGTTGCCAGCAGAGTCACCGAGACCGGCCCGGCGTTTTCCACTTGAAGCGAGCCGGAACCGGAGCCGGGGCCGAGATCGTTCATGTCGCGTCCGTTGATGTTGCGGACGAATTCGCGGTTGAGGCGCGTCTTGTCAATCAGGCTGGTGATTGCGCCCCGGTCGGCGACGGCGACCTGATAGAAGTCGTTTTCGATCACGTTGCCCGTCACTGTGGCCGCGTCGGAGAAGCCGCCGCCTGCGCCGGACTGTATCTCGAACACTTTGTAGCCAACGGGCGGCACGTCGGTTGCCAAAATACGCAAGTATTGCTGGCCGTCAATCGTCACGATCTGAGACGGCGTCTCCAGAGTTGTCGAAAGATCAATGACCTGAACGGGCGTGGCGCCGGTGTATGGAAAATCGGCCACGTCAGTGCGCGTCCAACTGAGAGGATTGAAAGCGCAGAAGCGCTGGTTGAGGCCGGTCTTTTGAATCAGGCCGCCCAACGCGCTGGCGGCGTCACCGTGCAAGGTGTTGACGTAGCTTTCGATCTGGCTTGCGAGGCCGCGTTGCCAGGCGGCGCGCTGGGGGCGAGTGATCGTCGGGCCGTCCGCCGTCCAGTTGTGTTCCCAATAGAGGCCAAGATTCATCCAGGCCAGGTCGCGGTCGGCAACCCGGCTCGTCATGAAGCTGGCGTTTTGCAAATTGACGAGCGTCGCCAGGGCCTCAGCGCCGCGCAGTTTTTCGACGGCGCGCTTGACGCGGGCCGAGACTTCAGCCAGCGAGGCGCAATACAAATCCCACTCGTTGCCGAAGGAGCAGGCCAGCGAGGGCAGGCCGGCCCCGTAAGTGGCTTCGAAGTCTTCGAAGAAGTCGTGCTCGTTGGAGACGAAGACTTTGCGGCTGGCGTTGGTTTTGGACTGGGCAACGGTGACGAACGCGCTGGTAAACGTTTTGAGGTTGTCCCAACCGTGGCCGAACGCGCCGGCAATGTCGTAAGGATAATTGGCCGCGCCGCACTTGTTGGTGGCCTGATCTACTGCCACCGACGGATTGCGGGCTTCGGCGTAGCCGCCCAGTTCGGTATTGCCTAACAACGAGTACCACTTCATCAACATCTTGCTTCCGTCGGGGCCGGTCCACCAGTAAATTTCGTGCTGGCGGTTGCCCAGCCCGGTCGTCTGGGTGGCGCACCCGCACACGCCGCGCCAGCTATACTTTGCGCCGGCGCCGGCCCACAACGCGCCGAGGCCGTAAGGCAAAGTTTGATTCTCCATGGCCACCGCCAGCGTGAAGCGCAGGTTGTAACGGCGTTCGATCTGGCCGGGGTAGTACATGCCGCGCAACACCGCCTCTGCCGGAGCGCCGCCGTAGCACGACACCAGCGTGTTGAGCGGCACGCTCAGGTGGCCGCTCTTGAGGCGGTTAATGAAACGCTGAAACTGAGTCGCCGTCCTGTTCTTCTCGTACGTCCACATCCAAAAACTGCCGTCGCAGTTCCAGCGACTCTGGTGCTCCGGGGCGTTGCCCAGAGTCGAGTCGGCCAGGTTGAGATAATAGTCAATCATCTCCAGGAAGGCCGTCTTGTAGGCCGCCTCGTCGCCCGTCCACATGTAATCGGTGTGATCGTCGGCGGCGAGATAGATTTTCTTGACAGCGGCCTGGAACGACGGGGAAGCCGCCACTGTTTCAAAGACGCCTGCCGCCTGGGCGGCGGCCCCGCCTGCCAGGATGCCGCTTAATTTGAGAAAGTCGCGGCGAGTCAGCCGCGCTCTTTTGGGATGGTTGAACATTCAAACACTCCAGTGCGCGTCGTGAAGGCGAGCAAAGATGATGGTGGTTTAGCGGGCGTTGGACGGGCGGGGTTGATACAAGTAGTACAGGCCGAAGCGGGCTACCAGGCGGGCGTCTTTCAATTCCGGATCGTAAATCCCGGTCCACTGGGCGAACGGGCCGGACAAAATGTAGTCGGGGTTTGCCTGCTGATAATCATAGAGGCCAACTGGCCGGGGGTGGCCGCTCATCAAATAGTTGGTGTAAGCGTTGGTCACCGGCGTCGTCGGGTGATGGATCGGTTGGCGGGCGTCGAGGCTGAACTCCCATTCCCACGATTCAATGACGGCGTCTGCCGGAACCTGCGTTGCCAGATAGCGCCGCATGTCCTCGTAACCAATATCATTCGGAGCCAGAAGCTCTTTTGCCATCGGCCAGCCGTGGAAGGCAATGTACAGCCCCAGCGCAATAGTCAACAACAACGGTTTGTTGAGTCGCCGGTGTGACAGAAGACCGCCGCGTAAAAAATCAACGGCCAGCCCGGCCACCCAGATCGGCGCAAGTGCCGCCGTGTAAAACGCGTAACGCGACCATCCCACCGAAAACAGAGCAAACCAGATAAAACCGACAATAGGCAAAGCCAGAGCGGCGGCGTGGGCGAATCCAAGAGCAGTGCGCTGGCGCGCTTGCGCCATGCCCCAGAGCAGGCCCGGCAGGCCCCAAAGCCAGAAGCCGGAGCGCCAGACGGAGTGGGCGGCGTTGAGCCAGTGAGCCGGGTTGAGGCCGACGATGTGCAAAAGGAACCCTTCACGCAAAACGCGCGAGTTCTCCTGAAACTGCTCCAGGCCCAGGACAGCAATTTGAAAGGCATACCATCCGGCCACACACGACACGGCCACCGCCCCCGGCAGGATAAAAGCCAGCCACCCGGCGCGACGGTAATATAGCCCGTCGAGCAGGGCCAGCGCGCCCAGGCAAACCGGCGTGAGCAACATCACTTGCGACTTTGTGATCATCGCCACGCCCCAGGCCAGCCCGCTCAGTGCCAGTGCCAGCCAGTGCCGTTTGGGTTGGGCCACCGCCCACAACCAGAGGAGCAGAGCCAGAAGGTAAAAGCCAATTGCCGGCACTTCGCCCAGCACCTGGCGGGCCATAAAAACAAAACTGAGATACGGCTCCTGACTCCCAACCAGCAACAAGAGCACGGCCAGGGCCGCCGCCTTGTTGCCACCCAGGCGGCGAGCCAGCAAAGCAATCGAGACAATTGCCAGCGCCGTAAAGGGCAACATCACCAGCCGGGCCTGCAACAAGCCCGTGCCAAACAACTTGAAGATGAGGGCCGTTGCTCCCAGCACGGTTGGCCCGGTTTGAATGGCCGGATCAATAAGACGCAGACCGGCGCTGTCGGGCAGGGCATAAACGCCGTCGCGCGCCAGCATGGCCGCTGTGCTGATGTTAAGGCCTTCGTCGAACCAAGGGTGAGGGTAGAGAGTCTGACGGAAAAGCATGAGCCACAGAAACACTGCCATCCCTGCGACTGCCACGAACCATTTTGTCCACGCGAAGTCCAGATAAACTCTTGCCTGAGAAACGGGTTTGGTCAAAGGTTGCATAAACTCCTGAAGTTTTTATTTTGTCGCCGGGCAAAACTCATTGGACTCTATCGAGAATAAAGTCAAGACCTGTCAGGTCTTGTGCAGAACCTGCACGTGGCGCGGCGGCAGTGCAACTGCCGCCCAAACCATAATCGGATCAGGAAACTGCTCTAATCTGAACTGCCGACGCTAGATTTTGAATTGATGGGGAACTTTTACTTGCTGAAGCCGGGAACGGCAATGGGGAATTTAGTCTATGGCGAAGGCAACTGCTTAACCAGCACGGCGTCGGCCACCAGCCGTCTGTCGTAAGTCTCAGTCACGTAATTCCAGGCCGTGCAGGTGACCAGCAAAACATGGTCGCTTTTCTTCACATACAGCCGGCCAACTTCGCTGGGGCCGACTTCGGCGATGTCGTCAATGGCGTAAATATAATCGGCGCCGTTAGAACGATAGATGATCTCGGTCATCGTCGGCAGAGTCCACAAGTCAGCCAGCGGCCCGCGCTCCATTGCCGATAGCGTCACGTGGCCGATGAACACCATCGCCAGGTCGTCGCCGGGGCGCTCGCCGGTGGTGGGCAACCAGCCAATGTGCTGACCCAGCCGCGACACGTCCCAGGCGCCGCCGGCCATCGGCACTGACACTATTTTTTCGTTGACGCCTAAAAAGGGGATCAACAACCGGGCTGGCGCGTAGCTGATCTTGATTGTCGGTTCCGGCAACGGCGCGTTTGCCGGGGCCGGCGCCCGCTCGGTGAGCAAACTCAGCCCGGCCAGGCTCACCAGCCCTAACCCAAGAACGCCGCTCCCGCCTGCCACCCACCACATCGGGTTCACACTTTTGCGCGAGCGGCGAAAAATGGAAGCCTCACGTGATTGATACTCGGCCAGCAACACAGTGAAGGCAAGGCCGATCAGAAAGGCAAACAGGATGGAGAGCAGACTCATCTTGCGGTTTCAATCGCAGTTCACGCCACAATTGCCACACAGTGATGGGCAACACAGCGGCAAACAGCCAAGCCAGCAACAGGCTTATCCAACTGTTGAGGCCTGGGCCGTTTATCGCGTCTGGGACTTGAGTACCAGATGAACCGGATTGTACCGCAGTTTTATCTGACAAGGAAATTAAATTCTGGCTATTGGCTGGAACATTTGTGGCAGGGCTGGCCGCCACTGTTATGGGTTGCGGCGGCTCGCTCACCTGCTCTGCGTTTTGGGGCTGAATCAAGCCCTGAGATTGAGAGGCGGCTTCCACCTGCACAATAGGCGCAAAAGCCGCTACCTGCCCGGCTGAATCGGTAGAAGTCGTCAGTTGAATCGTCTGGTCATTAGCCGGGTGGGTAGGCGCTGGCGCGTTCGAATCAGGACGCGATGCTACGGCCAGGAGCGCGCCGGAGGCCGCCGGGCCGATGTATGTAGTGCGGCGCGACTCGAAGGCGTCGAAGTAGTAAGTGCCGCGTGTGCCGCTATCCAAGCCAGAGACCGCCCCAAGCCGGGCGCGATCAACACGGCGAGTGTCGTTGTCTATGCCGGTCAGGTTAGCTTGTTGCGTCCCGTCAATCCAGAGGGTCAGGCCGCCGTTGTTGGCCCCCACCGCCGACGAGGCCCGCCAGTCAATTTCGATGTAATGCGGCGCGTCGCCGATAGTGAACCAACTCGTGCTGGTAAAGGTGGTGCTGTCGTTGCTCAAAGCGGCGCGAATCTGATACAGCGAGCCTGAGCGACGGAACTCGACGCGGACGACTACTGTAGTCGTTCCGCTGTAGCCGTAGAAAAGATAGTGGGCGTTGCCGCTGACCATTGTGATGCTGTTCGGGTCGAAATAGAAGCGCATTCGATAACGCGGCTCGGCGTTGGGCGTGTCGTCGGTGACGTAGATCGAGTTGTTGTCGTCAATGACCGCCCGCAGGCCGTTGGCGTTGATCAGGGCCGCCGCGGTCTGGGCGCTCAGGTCGCCCAGGTCGTTGACATTCGATGTCCAGGCCGAGAGCGTGCCAGACTCAAAGCCATCGGCGAAGATCAAGTCCGGGTTCTGGGTCGGGGTGCTGGTCGCTGTAGCTGTAAAAGTCGCGGTAGCAGTTGGCGGCAAAGGTGTGTTGGTCGCCGTGAAAGTAGCCGTCGGTGGCACGGGCGTATTGGTCGCTGTAAAGGTCGCGGTAGCGGTCGGCGGCAGGGGCGTGTCTGTCGCTATCGGTGGAACCGGTGTATCGGATGGAACTGTTGTAGCCGTGTCGGTGTTCACCGGCGTGTTGCTGGGCGTGGGCGTGTTGATCGGTGTGTCGGTTGCTGTCGCCGTGAACGTCGCCGTCGGCGGTTCAAGAGTATTGGTTGCAGTGGCCGTGGCCGTGTCAGTCGAGGTGGCTGTGAGCGTCGCCGTCGGCGTATTCGTTGGCAACGGCGTGTTAGTGTTAGTTGCCGTAAAGGTTGCGGTGGGCGGGAGCGGCGTGTCTGTTGCCGTAGCCGTGAATGTGGCGGTTGGCGGCAGAGGCGTGCTGGTCGTCGTGGCCGGCGCAGAGGCAAAGTTCAACGTCACCGAGTTGACGAGGGGCGTGTTCTGGGTGTCGCTCGTGGAGAGCGAGAGTTGGTACTGGGCAAATTGCGCCGCCGGGCTGATGGCGCTACCAATGTTGTTGGCGGCGGCGCTCCAGGCGCTCCAGTTCAGGCCATCGCTGGAGGTGCGAACTTGCACCGAGAGTCCGGTTGAGGCTGGAGCGGCGGCGGCCCAGCTAATGGTCTGCCAGGCATTGCCTGCGCCGGCGTCGAGAGCGCAACTTGTGTAAGTTCCGCTGGCAAGGTAGGGCGGGGTTGTCTGAATCGCGTCCACGCGCCAGGCGGCGGCCCCGTTGTTGGAAATGTAGGTGTGGAAGTTGGATGCGCCAACGTTGGTCACATCCATCTGCACTTTGAAGACGCCGTCCAGATAAAAACTGATGCGATCGGTCGTGCCGTTGAGGGCGGCCCATTCGATGCGATAGCGATGCAGTCCGGTGGGCAACGGCCCCAGGTTCCAACTTTGCTCGCTGACGTTGTTGTTCACGCGGGCGAAGAGGTTGCCGTCGCCGCTCAGGGTGCTGAAGAGGAAGTAACGGTTACCGGCAAAACCTAAACTACCGAAACCAAAGTGCTGATAAGCGCCGAGGCCAAACTCGGCATTGGCTTCGATGACGCCGTGAGTGTAGGTGGTTTGCGAACGCACCCAGGCGCTGTCGCCGCCATTGATGGTGAGAATGCCGCCGCTGATCGTCGGCGTGTAGGCCGCGCCGCTCCACTTGCCTGTGGCCCACTTGGCCGCGTCGAGGGTGGGGCTGTTGAAGTCGTCGGCGAGCGAGGCCGCCAGGGCCACCGCTCCGCCGCCGATGTCGGTGACGTGAGTGTTGGTGAGCGTGGCGCACCCCTGACCAAAATCACCGAAGGTGGTGTGGGTGATGCTGTTGGAGGACGGGGTCGCCGTCGCCGTGAAGGTGGCGGTCGGGCCGCTGGTGGTCGCCGTCGCTGTCGGGGTGGCCGTGAATGTAAAGGTGGGGGTTGCCGTGTTCGTCGGCGTCGGCGACGGGCCAACTGTGGGCGTGAAGGTGTTGGTCGGAACGGGCGTATTTGTCGGCGTGTTGCTGGCCGTCGGGGTGCTGGTCGGCGTCACTACCTGGTAATAAGCGGCAAGATTTTTGGTGCCGCCGGAAGTAGTTGAGACAAAGGCCACGTTCACGCCTTTGACCGTCTGGGTGCTGAACGAAGCGGCGATGCCGTTGATGGTGACCGACTGCAAGGCATTGCCGTTATAAGTCAAAGGCAGAATTGTGGTCAGGTTCGAGTTCGTGCCGTCCGAGATCAAATCAAACGTCAGGGCTTTGGTTGCGCCGCTCCAGGCCACGTTGCTGTAAGTGGCGTCATGGCGGGTTTCGGTGAAGGTCAGCCACTGGTCGGCGTTCCAGATCGGCACGCCTTTGGTGTTGGCGTAATCCATTGTGCCCTCGGCCCACGTTTGCGGCGTGCCAAAGCCGTAGTAATCCACGTGGTGCTGAGTCATCAGGGCCGCATAATCGCCGGCCAGACTAGCGTCAATCATCTGTTGCGACACGGTGATGCCTTGCGCGGCGCTGAGTTGCTCGCTCTCAAAACCGGCCAGGTCGTAAACGTCAAAGAGTTGCTCGTCCACCAACTGCGTCAACTGCTGGTAGTAGTTCACAATCGCGCCGTCGGATTTGACGAACTTCATGGGCTGGCCGCTGCCGGTGATGTAGCCGTGCGGCCAGGTGTTGTCGGGTTTCTTGAGCCACTGACCCCAGTGATAGAAGTTAGTGTCCATGCCCATGCCGTAACTCACGGCCACGTCGGCGGCGTCGGTCCATCCCAACCAGGCCACTTGATGGTTGCGGACGGTGCGCGAGGCCGGGCTTGAATAGTAGAAATCGAAGGCCGTCATCGAACTGCTGTAACCGCCGTTCAAGTCGGGCTGACGATAGGGGTGAATGCCAAACTCGTGGCCTTGCGCCCGCCAGCCCTGAACGACCGAGTCGGCCAGGATGCCGCCGCCGGTGGAAATGTAGAACGTGATCTTGCCGTTGCGCGAGTTGAGGCTGTTGATCTCGTTCTGATAATAGCTTTGCGGGTTGGCGTGGGCGTCGCCGGTTAGAATCAACATGGTCTTGGCCGAGCCGGGGAAATACCACAACTGCGGCAAGGGCTTGACGCTGGCGATGAACTGCTTGACGAGGCGGGCGAACAGCCGTTGTTGCTCGTCGGCCTGAGGGATGTAAATGCGGTCGCGGTTCACCCAGGGGTTGGCGGCGGGTTGGAACAAGTCAATGGTTCGCAGAACACCGTCGCCGTCCACATCCACGTTGGCGTTGGCCGGGTTGCCCTGGCGGGTGTAGGCCACGTTCCGGGCCAGGTCGTAGGTGAAGGCGGCGGCAGAGCCGGCGCTGTTGCTCACCACCGCCGGGTAAGTCGTGGCGGTGGTGGCGTTGCTGTAAAGCTGGGCAACGGTGATGGCCCCAACTAGTGGGTTGTATCTGTCGGCGACGCCGTGAATTTGCAGAGTGGCCGTCGCCAGCCCCTGGCCAGGCGCAGTGCCGTTGATGAGGGCCGTGTCGTCAATCTTCAAATAGCCGTCGGTGAGCGTTCCGGCGGAAGCGCCGAGTCCGAAGAGGCCGGTGATCTGAGAATCGGGCCGCATGGCAATGAGGCGGCCACCCCCGTTGGCGTAGTTGGTGAGGGTGGTGGCCTGAGAGGCTGTGAGCGTCGTCTCGGCCAAAATGGTCAGATCATGCAAACTCAGCTCGGTAGATGTCATCGAGCTGATCGTGATCACGTCAAACTCGTTGAGGCCCTCGGCCCGCAAAATCTCGCCGAGGTAGCGGCCAAATTTGTTGGCGGCGGAGTCGTTGACGACCAGCAAAATGGGCGCGGGCGCAACGGCCAGTGAACGGCCCGGTTGCCAGAGACCCGTGAGCAAAAACAGAACGCAAACTGCCGAGATTATTTTCCAAATGTGATGTTGTGGTTTCATGGACTCCCCTGCCAGGCTTGCTAATACTTTCAGCCCAAACTGAACTGGCCCGTTTGTACCAACGGCTGGTCAGAAATTAGTAATAAATTAAGGCAGATATGGAAAGTGTCAGCCCGAGGTGGACGGTTGGCAGATTCAGAAACCAGAATCAGCCGGGGTGGCCGACTCTGTGTCCGGGGCATTTGTTTAGAAGCGGGCGTTATTTCTTGAGTTCGTAGAGTTCGTACTCGCCAATTGTTGTCACCAGATCGTAGTTAGCTTCCATTATCTGGTAAGGATACACTTCGACGAAGCGGCCAAAGGTTGAGATGATGACGTAAGGGGGTCGTTCGGTTTCCACGAAATGGTATTCGTCGGACGGCGCGGTTTGGGCATCTTCAAGCCAGATGTATTTGACGGCGGTGTACAGCAACAATTGCGGCGGGTAGTGATAGTTGTGGTCGGTGAGGAAGCCAAGTTCAGGCTCCCAGGTTTCAATCAGTTGATCCTTCGGCACGTTTTCGTCGAGGTAGGCGGCCATGGCCTGCGGCGCGTTGAAGGGTGGCCGGACGATGTCCTTCGCTATCAAACCCAACGGGATCAAAATGGCGGCAGTCAACCAGGCCAGCAACACCCAACGCAACGAGTCCGCCTGAGGGAACTGCCGCTTCTGCCAGGCCGTTTTCAAGGCTGGCCAGTCGAAATGATAGCCGTCCGTCAGGTCGTGGAAGAACCGGGCGACAAATAAACAGGAGACGGCCAGACCGGGGAAGGCGTAGCGCGTCCAGCTAATAGAAGCGACAACGTACCAGACAAAATTCACGGCCACGAGGGCGCACAAAATCCCCCACTGATGGCCGTCGCGCCGCCGGGGCAGAATGAGTGTGACGCTGTAGATCAGGGCCGGGAGAAGCAGGCCGAGGAAGGCCTTCATGCCGAGCAGTTCGCCCAAAGCCCGAGACATCAAAGACGGATCGAAGAGGACGACCACCGAGGCCGTGGCCGCCCGCCAGCTTGCCAGGTTTTCACCAGCCGTGGCCGGGCCAAGATAGATGATGGTGTAAGCCTGCCAGAGGGCAAAACAGGCGGCGGCAATGCTACCCGGCACAAGAAAGACTCTCTGCGGCGCGGAACGGTAATACAGGTTGGCGGCCCAGGCAAAGAGCAAGGTGGGCGCTAACACCAGCAGGTATTGATTCTTGGTGACGAGGGCCAGGCCCAGCAAAAGCCCGGCCAGAGTCAGTTGCCGCCAGCTTGCCTTCTCCCACACTCCGAACCACACGGCGAACCCGGCGGCCATGAAGAACAGGCCAGGCACTTCGCCCAGCACCTGCCGCCCATATTCCAACAAGCCGACTGCCCGCGTGGCAACCAGCAAGGCCGTGGCGACCCAGGCGAATTTTTGCGCGCCCATGACGCCTGCCAGGCGGTAGAAAGCGGCGATGGCCGCCAGCAGAAAGAGGGCCATGACCAGCCGCGCCTGAAAGAGGCCGACGCCAAAAAGTTTGAACATGGCCGCGATGGGCAGAAACACGGTGGGGCCGATGCCGACGGTGGGGCCGTAATAACGAAAGCCTTCACTGCTGTAGTCGGCGTACACGCCAAAGCGCACCAGGGTTTTGGGGACGTGAAGGTGCGAGCCTTCGTCGTACCAGGGGAGCGGATAGCTCGTCAGGTTGTAAAGCGCGAGAAATAACACCCCGGCCAGGCTGGCCGCCATGAGAATGTTCTGCCAGGTGAGGCGGGGTTGCACCCCGGCTCCGGCAATTACATTTGCTTCGCGCTTGACTTCTGACTTCACATTACCGCCCTTCAACCGGCCTGGCGATGAGGTGGCCGCCTCGATAGCGCCAGCGGATTTCAAACACCCGCAGGGCCGCCTCGAGTTTCACCTTCATGGACATTTTGCTCTGACCGATGCGCCTGTCTTCAAAGTAAATCGGGATTTCCTTGATCCGCAGTCCCAGCTTCTCGGCGGCATAACACATCTCAACTTGAAAGATATAGCCGCCGGATCGAATCCGGCTCAACTCAATGGATTGCAGAGCCGCGCGCCGCCAACATTTGAAGCCGGCGGTTGCATCCGATGTTTTTGAGCCGAGGATCATTTTGACCCAGACCGAGTTGGCCCACCAACTCAGGAACCACCGCCACCAGCTCCAACGCTTGTCGAGTTCGCCGCCGCGCACGTAACGCGAGCCGACCACCACGTCGTGAGTCTTGATCCATTCCAAAAATTGAGGAATGTAGCTGGGCGAGTGCGAGAAGTCGGCGTCCATTTGAATAATGTAATCGGCGCCGCAGGAAATGGCCCGGTTGAATCCTTCGACGTAAGCCGTGCCCAGCCCCAGTTTGCCCGGGCGATGAATGACGCTCACCCGGCCATTATATTGCTCCCCCAGCTTCTCGGCCACCTGGCCGGTGCCGTCGGGCGAGCCGTCGTCCACCACCAGGATGTCCAGATCGTCAATGTTCAACTCAAACAAGGCGGCGGTGATGGCGGGCAGGTTGTCGGCTTCATTATACGTCGGGATTACAACTGTTGTCTTGGGCATTCGGAAATTACCTTTCTAGCCGACCGCGCAAGCGCGCTGTGGGCCTGATAAAGAAACAATCTTCTGGCAGGGAACAGGGTGGCCGTTTTGCTTTGCAAAAACGCTCCGTGTCTGAAAGCTAAAACGGGGCCGTCTCTAAAATCACCTGCGCGGCCTGGCGGGCATGGCGGCTCACCGACTCGCCGTTGGTCAGCGCCGGGTAAATCTGGGCCGTGGTTGCCAGATACAAATTCTTAACCGGCGTCTTGATGGCCGGGATGAGGTGCGACGAGTTGAGCGGGTGAAGCGGCTCGACGTAGCGTTCGCGATGAATGAGAAAGTAACGAACCGAACCGCGATCAAAATCGGGGAACATCTTTTCGATGTATCTCAGCCACGTCTCGCGGACTTCGTCGTCCGTCAACTTTTGCCAGTGGCTGCCGGGCGCGGTGTACTTGGGCAGATACACCAGATGATGGTCGCCCACGTACTTCGGGTCAATGTAAGAGGTCGTCTCGATCACACCTGTGAACGGGATGTTGTCGTCGGTGATGTTCAGAGTCCAGTAGCCGGTAAGCGGCTTGCTCAACACCAGCAACGGGCAGACGATGCCAATGTAGTCAGTCTGGCTCAAGTAGTTGTGATAGTCCTGGCCGGCGTTTGGGATGAGGCGCTGGAAGATCGGCGTTTGCAAAGTGACGGCCACCCGATCAAACGAATGCGCCCCATCGTTGAGGCGGACGCCCGTCGCCCGTCCGTTTTCGATCACCACTTCCTGGGCCGGGCAGTTGAGGTGAATCTTGTTCCCGGCCTCTTCGATCTTCCGGGCCATGGCCGTCATCAACGTCTTGTAGCCGCCGATGATGTGTCCGGCCTCTTCTTTCTGGTTGGCCCCGCCGCGCGTAGACTTCATGCGCACCAGGCGCGACCAGATGTAGGTGGCGGGCGTGTTCTCAAACCCGCCGTCGAACTTGGCCTTGAGCATGGGACGCCAGATGTTTTCAAAAGTTCGGCGGCCACTGAGTCCGATCAGCCACTTCTCGACGCTGACGCCTTCGAGCTTCTTCCAGTCGTTTACAAACTGGGCGTAAAGCACCGTCAGCCCCAGCCGGAAGCGGTCAATCCAGCCCAGCGGCGGGAAGCGCAAAAAGTCAATCGTGTTGTTCATCGGATGGAGGCCGCCTTTGTAGTAAAAGCCCATCCGCGTTTCGCGAAACCGCATCTGGTCGGCCAGGCCAAGCTCGGCGCACAGTTCGCGCAAGTGGCTGTCGCTCGACAGGATCGCATGATAAAACCGATCCACTTCGACGCCGTCGTCCAACACCAGCGGCCCGGCCAGCCCGCCCAGCACCGGCGAGGCCTCAAAAATCTCAACCTCAACGCCCTGCTTCACCAGGCAGTAGCCCAGTGTAATACCCATAATGCCGCCGCCAACAATGCCAACTTTCACAACAGTCTCCATTGAAACGCCGGTCAACGAATGCTCAACGAATAAACGAATGATCGCCGTTCACAGCAAATTCATTTATTCGTTTGCCGAAGGCATTCGTTGACCAATCTAACGCCGCCTGCCAAACACCACTTTCTCTTCCGTCAGAATCTTAGCAATCTTCTGCCCGGCGGCTCCATCGCCAAAAATTGGGGGCTGGTCTGCCGGCGGCGCAAAACTGAACCAGGCTTCTACGATTCGCCCGGTCTCAGCGCCCACCAGTTTGTTCCAACCCGCTTCAACGGTTTCAGTCCATTCCGTTTCGTCGCGCAGAGTCAGGCATGGCTTGCTCATAAAATAGGCTTCGCGTTGCACCCCGCCCGAGTCGGTGGCGATGAGGCGGGCGCTCTCTTCGAGCATCATCATGTCAAAGTAGCCCACCGGCTCGATCAGTTTGACGTGATCGGCAAACTTGAGGTCGAGCTGAGCCAGCATATTTCGCGTGCGCGGGTGGGCCGGGAAGACGACGGTTTCGCCGACGCTGTTAAGAGCTTCGGCGATCTGCCTGAGCCGCGCCGGGTCGTCGGTGTTGCCCGCCCGGTGAATTGTCACCAGCGTGTAGCTGCCCGGCTTCAGCCCCAAACGTTTGACAACATCCGACTTGTTTCGGGCGATGAGCCGGTTCTGGATCGAAGCGTCCAACATCACGTCGCCCACCCAGTGAACCGAGCCAACCACACCCTCGGCGGCCAAACGTCCCACAGCAGCCCGGCTGGCGCAAAAATGCAAATCGGCCAGACAGTCCGACACCAGCCGGTTAATTTCTTCCGGCATCCGCCGATCAAAACTGCGTTCACCCGCTTCGATGTGAGCCGTGGGAATGTGCAGTTTGCTGGCCGCCAGTGCCCCGGCCAGGGTGGAGTTGGTGTCGCCGCGAACGATGACCAGGTCGGGCCGTTCCTTGAGCACGACTTCTTCCATCCGGCTCAAAATTTCCGCCGTCTGGCGGCCATGCTGGCCGGAGCCGACTTCAAGGTTGTAATCAGGCGCAGGAATGCCGAGTTCGTCGAAGAACGTTTGCGACATCAAGAAATCGTAATGCTGGCCGGTGTGAACCAGAAGCTCTTGATGCCCCAGCGCCCGCAAGGCGCGGCTGACGGGCGTGGCCTGAATAAACTCGGGCCGCGCCCCGACAACGGAAACGATCTTCACGACGCACCGGCTCCAACCGTGTCTCGCCGGTTGACCAGCGAGACGAAGCCCAGACGGTGCAGAAGAATTCGCCACTGAAACTGCAAGTGAGCGCGGATGGTGCGCATGATCTTGGCTTTGGAGACGCCGAAGACTCGCGAGTGTAGAACCGCCGGATGCTCGGCCACTTTGTAGCCGCGCAACATGCCGCCCACCAGAATCTCGGTGCCAGCCAGAAAGCCGTTCGACTCAAACGGCACGGTCTCGACCACTTTGCGGCGGTAGGCCCGGAACAGGGCGGTATAGGTGTGAACCCGCCAGCTTACCAAAATCCGGTAGAGGATGGACGAACCTTGACTCAGGATGAGGCGATAGGCCGGGACGCCGGCGATGCCGCCTTGCGGGTGATAGGGGGAAGCCGTCACCATATCCACGTCCGGGGCCAGCCGGGCGAGCATGGCCGGGATTTCAGAAAACTTGTAAGTGCCGTCGCTGTCTGTCGTTACCACAATTTCCCCGGTGGAGGCGGCGAACCCGGTGCGAATGGCCGCGCCTAGTCCGCGATTGACAGCATGCTTCTCAAACTTGATGGCGAGGCCGGGCTTCTTGTCGCCGCCAAAATTTTCGGTCAGGGCCGGCCACGTGCCGTCCAGGCTGCCGTCGTCCACAAACACAATCTCGACAGAACGAGACCGGGCTAACTCGGCGGCAACGGGGAAGAATTCGCTTTCGAGCTTTTGAACATTATCAGCTTCGTTGTAACAGGGAATGACAATTGAGAGATCCATCACCGCACCTTTACGCCGCCAACCGTTCCTGCACACTGTTGCGGATCGCATCCACCAGCTTCAGCGCCCGCAGGCCGTCCCGGGCCGACACCATCGGCTTCTTGCCGTCCAGCACGCACTCGGCAAAGTGTTGCAGTTCCATGAACAGCGGCTCGAAGATCGGCACCTGGATGCGCTCGACGACGCTCTCCTGGCGGTACTTGTTGTGGGCCACGTACTCGCCCACCGTGCGGCGGTGAACCGAGATGCTCTTGTTCAGCAAATCGCATTCAAGGTAAGCCTGCATGGCCGTCACTTCAATTGACCTGATCTTCTGCTCGGTCACCCGCGAGGCCGTCATCGTCATCAGCGGGCCGGAGTCGAACGTCAGGTTGGCCACCACGTGATCGAGGGCGTTATCGTGCGCCGACAAGCCGTAAGCGTTCACCGCCAGCGGGTCGTGGCCGATCAAATCGAGCACCAGGTTGGTGTCGTGGATCATCAGGTCGAGCACCACGTCTACGTCGGTGTTACTGCCTTCGTACGGGCTGAGGCGGCGCAGGTTGACGGCCAGCACGTTCATGCCGTCCAGCACGTTCTTCAATTCAACGTAAGCCGGGTTGAAGCGTTCGATGTGGCCCACCAGAACCACGTGACCACTGGCCTCGGCGGTTTCCACCAGCGACTCGGCCTGCTCCAGCGTTTCGGCGATCGGCTTTTCGATCAGCACGTGAACGCCGCGCTCCAGGCATTTCATCGCCAGTTCGCAATGAAACGGAGTTGAAGCCGTCAAGCTTACCGCATCAACGTACTTCAGCAAATCGTTGAGATCGCTGAACGAGGGCACTTCGTACTGTCCGGCCACCTGCTCGGCCATTTTGGCGTTCACGTCGTACACGCCCGCCAACTGCGCCCGGCGCAAATTGGAGTAAACCCGGCAGTGGCGTTGCCCCATGCGGCCCACGCCAATGACGCCCACCTTCATTTGTTCCATGTCACCCTCCTTGCTCCGTCAACGGCCAGTCACCGCGTCCACGATGCAGTCCAGGTCGGCCTGGCTGAGCGACGGGTGAACCGGCAGAGAAAGCACCTCGCGGCAGGCCGCTTCGGTGTTGGGCAGATGATCGTTGTAGCCCAACTTTTGGTATAGCGGCTGTTGATGAATTGCCATTGGATAATAAATGCCGTAACCGACTCCGCGCTGAGTGAGACGCTCAATCACCGCCTCGCGGTTGACCACCCGAATTGTATATTGATGGAACACGTGGCCGCTGCTGTCACGAATGGGCGGCGGGGTGACGCCGGCCACTCCGGCCAGCCGGGCGGTGAGGTAGGCCGCGTTGGCCCGGCGCTGTTCATTCCAGCCATCCAATTTCTGAAGCTGACCCAGCCCCACAGCCGCCTGAGGATCGGTCATGCGGAAGTTGAAGCCGAGGCGCTCGTGCAAATAGCGTTTGGGACTGCCATGCTCGCGAATCAAGCGGGCCTGCTCGGCAATTTTCGAGTCGTTGGTCGTCAACATGCCGCCTTCGATGGTCGTCATGTTCTTGGTCGGATAGAACGAGTAACAAGCCGTGCCCCACGAGCCAACCATCTTGCCGTTGAACTTTGCGCCGTGTGACTGGCAGGCGTCTTCGACGACGACCAGGTTATGTTTCGCGGCCAGCGCCGCAATCGCGCCCATGTTACACGACTGGCCGAAGAGATGGACGACGACAATGGCTTTGGTGCGCGGCGTGATTTTCTTTTCAATTTCAACCGGGTCGAGTGAAAAGTAGTTCGGCTCAATGTCGGCAAACACCGGTTTGGCGCCGGCGTAAAGCGCGCAGTTGGCCGAAGCAATGAAGCTGAAGGAAGTGGTGATCACCTCGTCGCCTTCGTTGAGGCCGTGCGCCAACATCGCCACGTGCAAGGCCGTTGTGCCAGACGAGGTCGCCACGGCGTGCTTCACTCCGGCCCAGGCCGCAAACTTTTCTTCAAACTCGCGAACACGCGGCCCCTGGGCCAACTGCCCGGACGACAGAGCCGCCATCACCGCAACTTTTTCATCTTCACCAATCAATGGACGTGAAATCGGGATCACAGTTTAGACTCCTCGGCCGGCGTAAACGACCAGCCGCACTTTGGGCAAACCCACTCGCCGCTTTCCTGCAGGGCAAGCCGCCGCCCGCATTTACATACGTAACCAACCAACCGCGCCGGCGTCCCCATCACCAAACCGTGATCAGGAACCGGGCGAGTGACGACGGCCCCGGCGGCCACCAGCGCAAACCGCCCCACCGTCACATTCGGCAAAATGATCGCGCCCGCGCCGATTGAAGAGCCGTACTTTAAGAGGATCGGCCCCACTTCCCAATCGTCGTTGCCCTTGAGAGCGCCGTCCGGGGTGATGGCTCGCGGAAACACGTCGTTGGTCATACAGGCCGCCGGGCCGATGAACACGCCGTCTTCCACCGTCAGGCCGTGATAGAGCAAAGCGTTGTTCTGAATTTTGACGTTGTCGCCAAGCCTCACGTCAAAGTCAATGTAAGTGTTCTTGCCGACGATGCAATTCCGGCCAATCACAACGCCCTCGCGCACTTGAACCTGATGCCAGATGCGCGTCCCCTCCCCAATTTGCGCTTTGGGAGAAACTTCGGCTGAAGGATGAATCATGAAAATTTGTCTCCGTTTATAGGCGTTTGCAGTGTATTCAGGGTAAGAGCCTCACCATCGCCGCCGCCTGAGCCGCCAGGTCGTCGCGGCCCTGCGTTCCCCACCACCACGAGTAGGTATCCATCTCGTTTTTCGCTTCGGGAATGTCGTTCAACAAAACAATGGCCTGATCGAGCCGGCCCTGCCAGACGTAAGCATACCCCAAAACTTTGCGGATGCCGCGATGGGATGGGGAGGTTTGGTTGGCTAGACTCCAACGGGCAACCGCCTCTGTTTCATTGCCCTGTTTCGCGGCAATCAGCCCCAGCCGGTAGTTGGCCGTGACATTGCCCGGCGCAAATTGCAAAGCCTGATTGAACAGAGTTTCGGCAGGCCGTAATTCGGTCAGATCAAAATCGCTCTGCCAACGCACCGTCTCCGGCCAGCCGGCTAATTCTACCCGAGCCATCTCCACCGCGCCCAGGTTAGCGTACCAGGCGGCCAGCCCTTGCTGGCGAAAGGCAACGAGCAACCCGGCCAGAGCCGCCAGCGCGCCAACCGCAACGGCGATCTTCAACGAGGGCCGGAGCGCCGCAGACGGTTTGGGTTCAGTGGCGGCGACCCCGAAACCGGGAAGCACAAAGAGCAACAGCGTCGGCCAGCCGCTGTGAAACGGGTCTTCGACGAGGCAGTAGACCGCCATCACGATCAAACCCGCCAGCGCCGCCCAACGTTGTAGGGGCGTTATATATAACGCCCTTACAGGCCGCGTCCCCAACAACCAAAAACTGCCGACGAAGATTCCAGCCAGAGCAATCAAGCCAAACACGCCCTGCTCAACCAGTGTGTCCAAAAAGAGATTGGAACTGTGGGGCATGAAGAGCCAGGGGATGACAAGGATGTAACGCGAGAGCAGGCCGGGGAATGACCCGAGGCCGCCGCCGGTGAAGGGGAAGTCTGTTACCAGCTTCACCACTTGCGGGAGAACTTCCAGCCGGTTGCCGGGCGCGGCCACTTTGATCACCAGGCCGGGAAACAGGGCCACGAAGACGATTGCGCCGATGGCGGCGAACCCGAGAGTCAGGATGAAGGCTAATCGCTGCCGCTTTCCGGCATAACGACTCAAACGCCACAACAGCCACACGCCAAAGGCAACGCCCAGCCCCAGCAGTGCGCCGCGCTTCGAGGCAAAAACAAAACCGGCCAGCGAAACCGCGCCTGAAACAATAGCCAGCGCGGCGAGCGCCCGGCGCCGCTCTTTCCACGCCCAGAGGCCGAAGGCGGTGTTGATCGGGATGAACATAGCAATGACGCCGCCGAAGACGTGCGGGTCTAAATTGCCGATTCGCAAAACGCGAGTGAGGGAGAAAATGCCGGCCAGCAAAGCCGCGCCCGCGCTCAACACGCCAGCCGCCGGCCACACGCTCTCTTGCGGTTGGCTTGCCACTGCATAATAGATCGCCACTGCGCCGGCGAGAAACCCGAACTTGGCCCAGGCAACTTCGCGATCATAAGCCGCCCACACGCCGACAGCGGCGGTGAGCAGGTAAAGCGCGAAGAAAATGTCGAGCGGGGTGCGTTTGAAACGACCGATGGCAATCTTGTTCATGGCAAGCCCGATTCAAGGAAAAGCGGCTTGCCCTCACAATGCAAACGCATCGCAACAGCAAACCGCCCCTCAACCTAACAAGCAATTAATGGCTGGCTTCGCCCGTTGACCAGCGGAGGTGTTGCAGACCCACGTCGAGCGCGGTCTTCATCGTCGAAGAGTCCGACAACAACATCTTGAGGTAGGTCATGATCGGGCCGGGCCGGAAGGCCCACTCGCGGAAGGCGCGCTTCTGCCAGTAGAGCAAACGCTCGGCGGGCAGGCCGGGGTAGTCGAGCACCGTGCCCCTGTCCATGTCCACCTGCTCCCAGCGCGTGCCGGGCCGGAACCAGCCTTCCTTCACCACTTCAAAGAAGAAGGGCGTGCCGGGATACGGCGCGGCCACGTGGAAGAGGGCAATATCCAGCGGCAGTTTCTTGGCAAAGTCAATCGTCTGCCGGATGGTTTCTTCAGTCTCGGTGGGCAAGCCGATGATGAAATAGCCCCAGTTCATGATGCCGGCCTGCTTGGCCCAGCGCAGGGCGCGCTCGGCTTTGTCGGGGTAAGCGCCTTTGCGGGCGTGTTTGAGTATCTGCTCACTGCCGCTTTCAATGCCCCACGAGATCAGCTTGCACCCGGCCTTGCCCATCAACTGCAACATTTCCTCGTCCACGTAATCCACCCGGCTGTTGCTGGTGAAGGTGACGTTGATCTTCTGCTCGATCATGAGCTGGCACATCTTCACCACCTGCTCCCGGCTCACGGTGAACAGATCGGCGTACATGTGAATGTGGTTGATGCCCAGCTTCTTGAGCACCCACATCTCTTCCAGAATTTTCTCCGGCGAGCGCAGGCGGACACTGTATTGGTAGCTGACGTGCTTAATGCAATAAGTGCAACCGGCGGTACAACCCCGGCTGGTGACCATGAAGGTGAACGGGCCGTTGATCAGGGGCATCCGGTACTTGTCCAGCGGCAAAAGGTGGTGCAGTGGAATCGGCAGGTCGTCCAGGTCTTTGACGAAGGGCCGGGGCGCGTTCACCACGATTTCTTCGCCGCGCCGCCAGGCCAGACCCTTGATGCCTTCCAGAATCGGCTTGCCGTCTTCGGTCATCGAAGGCCGCCAGGCCGGGTCGTGCTCGTCAATCATCTTCTTGATCAGCGCATCACGCTGGTCGAACTTGTTGTCGAGATGATCGAGCAGGTCGCGGATGAGCAGGTCGGGTTCGCCGATAAGGACGAAGTCGAGCGCCGGGTAGGCCGTCAGCGTTTCGCGCGGCATGGGCGTGACGTGGGTGCCGAAGGCAATTGTCTTCGCGCCGCGCGCTTTGGCCAGGAAACAGCCGTACATATCGTTTTGCAGAGTGGGCGCGGTGCATTGCGTCAGGTAGTAGCGCGGCTTGTATTTGTCGAGCAGTTCTTCAAATTCCTTCCAGCCCATACGCTCGGCGTTGGCGTCCACGATCTTGAGCGTGTAGACCGGATGAAGAAGCGCGGCCATCTGCGCCAGCGACACCTGTGGCCAGACCATGTTTTCGCGGGTGCGGCGGCCAACCCGGTGTTGGGTGCGAATCCACAGCCCCCCATCCGGCGTCGGCGGGTTCACCAGCAGGATGTCCACCATCTCTGGCGCGCGCGGAGTTGCCATCAACCCTTCATGCACGATGTCGTCAACGTTCGGGAAGTCCGCCATCTTGACGTTGGCGATGCGGCGGGTTCCCAAATTTTTCCATTCCGTGTTTTGATTTTCGGCGCTCATGATGATTCTCCTTCTCACTCGTGTTTAGGCTGTGCCCATGTCTTTGCGAGTCAACAGTTCACGCTGGCTGAGTTCTTCCAACACCCGTAATAATATCCAGTAAATGACCAATTGCACACCGACCAGGATCATCATGGCACTGCCCAGCAGATACAACCACAGGCGGGCGATCTCCCAGCCGCTGACGCCGAGGCCCAGGGCCACGCCGCCGACGGCTAAACCGGCGATGGCGGCCAACAACCCGACCCAGCCGAAATGACGGTCAATAGATTGGGCAAAGATCGGGCGGCCAAAGAGTCCCTGTCGAATCGGCTTCTTGTAAAAGAGCGACACCAGATAGTTGAAGGTGACGCCGAGGGCAAAGACGCTGATGCCGGCGACGCCGGAGATCATGCCGCCGAACAAGCCGGCCACTTCAAGGGGGCCGAGCGTGGTGTCGCCCGAAAGCCGGGCGCCCACCAGGGCCGCCACGGCCAGCAGGGCCAGGGCCACGCCGCCCAAGCCGATGAAACCCAGAAACCGAACCGGGTTATAAGAAAGCGCCGTCCAAACTATGGACTGCAGGAAGACCGTACCGTCGCGCACGACGCTGAGTTTGGAGCGGCCCAGTCGTTCGCTGTAAGGAATCGGCACTTCGGCCACTTTGATGCTTTCGTGAATGGCCCGGGTGCTCATCACTGGCGTGAGGTTGAGGCCGTCGGGCAAGGGGTAGATGCGCTCCAGCACTTCGCGCTTGAAGACTCTCATGCCGCTGGCGCTGTCGGTCACGCGCTGATGGGCAATGAGGCTGAGCAGGGTGGCAAAGAAGATGTTGCCAATGCGGCGCGTGATGGGCATCTTGCTTTCGGCCCCGGCCATGCGCGAGCCAATGACCAGGTCGGCTCCGTTCATCGCCACCGTGCAAAGTTTGGGAAAGTATTCGGGCGGGTAAGTGCCGTCGGCGTCGAGGAAGCCGATCAGCTCGCCTTTGGCCGCGTTGAAGCCGGTCTTGAGCGCCGCGCCGTAACCGCGATTGCGGGGATGGCTGATCAGGCGAACGCCCTCGATTTTGGCGGCGATCTCGGCCGTCTTGTCGCGTGAGCCGTCGTTGACGACCAACAACTCAAACTCATTCACGCCGACTTTCGCCAGATCACCTTTCACCGCCAACACCCGCTTCGCAATCTCGGCAATGCCATCCTCTTCGTTGTATGCTGGAATAACCACTGATAATGCGCTCATCATAACCTTCCTACTTGTCAAAATAAATGACACGATCTGGCTTTGAAGCCATCGTGTTCTCGATAGACTTGATCGGTTTGGCCGGGACACCGCCGACGACGGTGTGGGGCGGCACGTCTTTCGTCACCACCGCCCCGGCGGCCACCACTGCGCCCTTGCCCACCCGCACGCCGTCGGTGATCACCGCGCCCGCGCCCAGCCAGACATCATCTTCAATCACAATGCCTTCTGCCGTGATACCCTGCTCGACAAAAGGCCGGTTGGGATCGTCGAAGACGTGGTTGACGGCGATGATCTGGGTGAACGGCGAAGTGTAGACCCGGTCGCCGATTGTCACCCCGCCCTGCCCGCGAATGACGCTGTACTCGCCGATGAGGCTGTTCTGCCCGACCTTGATTCCAGCGTGGGGCAAATCGCGAAAGTTATAAACGTGCAACACGGCCCCGTGCATCACAATCGTTCCGGCGCCCAGTTCAATGCCGCCGGGGCAGGCGTGCAAATAAGTTCCCTGATCCAGATAAACGCTATGCCCAAGTTTGATATTGCTCGCGAAGCGCAGTCGAACATTGCACTCAATCGCCGCCCAGCCGTCCATCTTCAAAATCAGCCGGTAGAGAAAGGCTCGCAAGCCCAGGCCGATGAGGGTGGGAACCCAACCGACTGCCGCATACAACGCCTGCTCTAAAATGTAGCGCCCCAGCCCGTCGGCCTGACGGCTCAGATACAACCGCAACCCTTCACTCATGCGCGCTCCGCCATTCCGACATTCTCAAAAGAAGGCACGTCAGTTCAATCACATTCAAGATTACTCTCCAACGTCGGCCAGGCTCGACGTTTAGAGATAAGCTTTCTGCTTAATCAGGGCGGCGTCCAATTCCACCGGTATCGCCCGCCCGCCCAGAAATTCCAACAACACCCGCACCCGCTCACAGCCGGGCAACCGGGCGTCAAACACGGCTTCGTAACCGGCAAACGGCCCGTTCTGAATGGCAACCAAGTCGCCGGCCTTCAGTTGCTCACCGGCCTCGTCCACCGCAAAGGCCAGCTCTACGACACGCCCCCGCAGGGCTTCAATCAAAGTGTCGGGCACGGAGGCCGGCTCGCCGCCAAAACTTACCAGCCCGTTCGTGTGAGGCATATATTGAAAAAACGACAAGCCCGTCAATTCCAAATCGGCCTGCACAAACATGTAGCCTGGAAAATAGGGTTTGATTTCTTTCGCTCGGGGGTTTACGGTCTGCGCTTTCAGGCAGGGATAAAATGTCTCGATCTGGTTGGCCCTGACTAGTTGCCAGACCACTTCTTCTTTGTTGGGTTTGCTATGTAACGCGTACCAGCATCTCGCCATTCATGTACCTCAGTCGTGGGCGAACACCGCCGCCCATTCTGAATTGAGAGTCTCTAACGTTGGGGAACCCGGGCCGACAACCACCTTGCACAGTAACCCGCACACGGGACAAACCTGGGTAAGAAAACTGCCGTCGCCGCTGGTGGTTTGCAAGGTGAATTGATCACTGCCACACAACGGGCACTGACCGGAGAGAGCCTGATTCAAGTCCGAATGACGGAGCGTTGTCGCATTCATAGATTACCCGCCTTTGAAGTTATCAAAAGGAGTTGATAATGAAGATGCTTCAGTAGCTTTCAGGATGACTGTCGGGGCAGTTTGGCGTCGCGATACAAACTTCCCGGCTGCCATTTCAGAGCGTCGAAGCTTCTCTCGGTGACGATGAAGCGCAAGTGGCCTTTCTCCACAATCAGGCGCACTTCGCCGAACTCGCCGACCACCGAGAGCGCTTCGTCAATCATGGCGATCTGCGAAGGTCGCAGGAAACGAAGCAACGACGCCTCATCGCTTCGGTTGTGCAGGGAGTTCCTCGAAAGTTCTTTTTCCATTCCTCTCTCCGCCGGCAAATAAAATCTTCTTCGCGGGATTTTCCACCTCTGCGAAGAAGCGCCAGTCTTCCTTTCATTTGTTATGGTTTCGATATTGCCATCAGGCGGCTTCGCCTCGAGGTGGACACGGGGCGTTTTGAAAATCAACGACCTCTCACTGGCACCTGTACCGGCTTCACTTGAAGCGCACCTAAACTGCTAACATTCTGGTTATAAGTTAAAGTACCCACGCCAAAGATTGGTCAAAATATAGTCAATCTTCCTAAGGTAAAGGTTCTGGAACAGAGACAGGCTCAACATTCTGAGACGGGGGTACTAAACCAGTGCAGGGACTGAATTTGAAAGAAAGAGGCCAGAGCGAGTTTAAGTCGTTTTTCCTCCAACGCAATATAATTGTGCCATCGCCCTCATCGGCGAAAGCCAAATTTGGAGAGCTATGACACCGGTAAAAGTGCTCATCATTGATCCTGATCGTGATGTTCTTGAAACTGTAAAGGCTCATACGACTCGCAGTGGGTTTGAGGCGCTTGGCGCTCAAAATGGCAAAGAGGGGATCGAAGTGTTTCTGGCAAACACGCCGCAAGCCATCATTTTGAGAGACGTGATGCCCGGCCTGAGCGGTTGGGACACAGCCCAACGCATTCGCGAGATGAGCGACATTCCAATCCTGTTTATCTCCGATCACCGGGACAGGGCCTCTATGGAACGGGCGCTGAGTCTGGGCGACGATTACATGCCCCCGCCCTGGAACTGGGAGCGGCTGTTGGCGAAACTCTCGGCGCTGCTGAAGCGCTATTCGGCGGAGCACAAGAACACGCTTCTTTACGACGACGGCTATTTAAAGGTGGACCTGGCCAGTCGTCTGGTGAGCAAGGGCGGAGAGAGTATTTATTTGACTGACACCGAGTTCAAGTTGTTGAGCTTTTTTATCAGAAGGGCCAACCAGGTGTTGAAGTACGACGAGCTTCTGGAGTACATCCTCGGCCACACTTATGCCAAAGCCAAGTCGCACGTGAGCCGGTACGTGGGCTACCTGCGCAAGAAGATAGAAGACGACTCTGCTCACCCCGTTTACTTCTGCACCGAGCGCGGAGTGGGTTACTCGTTCAAGTCGCGCGCTTTCACCAACCAGGACTCCAAATAAAACAAAAGCCCGCATCAGCGGGCTTCGCGTTTATTAAACCTTATCGAGAATAACATTATGACGCTCCCCAACCGCGTCCTTGCGGTTGGCCGCCCGCAGTGACGCGGGCTAAGAGCTTATTTCCGATAAAGTCTATTATTGTGTTGGCCGGGCCGGCTTAATCAAACATCAGGGCATAGCCGACGCCATGCTCGTTAACCAGCCACTGCGGGTTGTTGGGGTTCTTCTCTATCTTTTTGCGAAGCGAGAGCATGAACTGTTTGAGGGTGCTCTTGCTTACGCAACTGTCCTGGCCCCAAACCGCCTCCAAAATCATCGAGTGCGTCAGGACGCGGCCCCGGTTGCGGGCAAAGTAATAGAGCAGGTCGAATTCGGTTTTGGTAAGCTTCACTTCCTGCTGGCGGACAATGACGCGGTGGCGTGAGGGATCAATGACCAGGTCGCCATTGGACAACGTCATTTGCCCGTCGTCCTCGGTGGTCGTGGGCACCCGGCGAATACAGGCGTGGAGCCGGGCCAGCAGTTCACGTGAGTCGTAAGGCTTGACAACGTAATCGTCAGCGCCCAATTCAAACGCCCGCGTAATGTCGTCGGTCTGGCTTTTGGCCGACACAATCAGAATGGGCGTATCCGACAATTCTCGCAGGCGCTGGCTGGTGGTGAAGCCATCCATGCCCGGCATCATGATGTCGAGGAGAATGGCATCCGGGTGATGGTTGAACGTAGCCCGCAAAGCCTCGAGACCCGAGTTGGCCGAAATCACTTGCATTCCGGCCCGTTCCAGTATCATCTTCAATAGATCAACATGCTCCTGGCTATCGTCTACCACGAGAACCTTGAGCGCAGTTTTAGAGCTAGTTATCATTTAAATGACCCGAAAAATTCAGAAAAACAAAGATGATTAGACAAACTGTTATGTTAGCGATTGCAATAGTATGCTCTCTCACTAGTATTGTCAAGGCCACTTTGACCAAATTTTGACCAAACCTTAGTCAGGGGGGCACGGCAGTTTACTCAACATCTACTTTCCCAACGGCGGGCGCGGGCCGGGATGGGTGGCGCACAAGCTGGCCTTCTATCGGCGCTTTCTCGAAGTGACGCAAGGTTACATGCATGCCCGGCGGCCTGTCGTCGTCACCGGCGACTTTAACACCGCTTACGCCGAGATTGATCTGGCTCGCCCCAAAGAGAACGTCAAACATATCTGATCGTTGCCGGGTGAGTTTGAGGCTGGCTTTTGATCAAAGGAGGCGCCCGCCGTTGACCCTTGCAAAGGGTCTGGTATAATTTCGCCTGCCCGCCAGGCCCCGTAGCTCAATTGGCAGAGCAGTTGACTCTTAATCAATTGGTTGAAGGTTCAAGTCCTTCCGGGGTCACTTCGAAAAAAGCCCTTTCCGGGGCTTTTTTGATTCCAGACTTCCGAAGTCTTTGAGACTTCGGAAGTCTGGGCTGTTATACTTTCGTCATGCCGCCTCAAACACTCCGCGCTTTCATCGCCATCGAATTCTCTCCAACCCTGCGCGGGCGACTGAAAAATGTCATCGCCAGCCTCAGCCAGGCAACGCCGCCCGACGCTGTCAGCTGGGTGAAGGCCGACAATATTCACCTCACCCTCAAGTTTTTGGGAAACATTCCACAAACCCGCATCGCTTCGATCAGCGCCGCTCTAAAAGAGGCGGTCGCCCCGTTCGACCCGTTCTCGTTTTCGGTGAGCGGCATCGGTTGCTTCCCCAATTTCAAACGCCCGCGCGTGCTTTGGGCCGGGATCGATCCGGCGGGCGCAAAGACGCTGATCGAATTGCAAGCGAGGATCGAAAACCAGGTATCGCCGCTGGGCTACCCGCCCGAAGACCGGGCTTTCTCGCCGCACGTTACGCTGGGCCGGGTGCGGCGCGAGGCCCGGCCCGAGGCGGCGGCGAAGGCGGGCGAGGCCGTCCGCGCTCAATGGCAGGTTGAGTTGGGGACTCAACGGGTGAATGCCGTCACCTTGATGAAGAGTGAACTGCGCCCGGGCGGGCCGGTTTACACGCAACTTTTCATCGTCGCGCTCGACCACGCGGCAAAGGGGTAGCCGCCGGTTTTTCCCCGGAACGGCGCTTGCCCCGTTGAGCAACCCGGCGGCGAAAAGGGGGTTATATCAACAAAGTCAACATATTGGCCTTGCCAGCGCCCTGCTGGCCCAGAATGTTCGGAGGAGAAAGAAATGGCAGCGACAGCAACCCCTGAAGTCTTCACCCGAAAAGCGTCCGGCCTGGTTCGGGTGATGTCTCCCTATTCTGCGTTCGTCTATAACATTCTTACCATGGGCCTGATCTTCCCCTGGACGTACCTGTGGGCACCCGGCGCTCTGCCCGGCGGCAACCTGGTGTGGGGAATCATTTTGGCCACCGTCATCGAAATTCCAATTGCTTTTGCCTACGTCTGGCTGTCCACCGCCCTGCCGCGCTCCGGCGGTGATTACGTGTTTCAGAGCCGGGTGTTCGGCGGCGGCGTCGCCTTCACGGTAGTGATGTCCGGGTTCGTGATCTGGATTTTGCAGTGGGTGGCGCTCTCGGGTTGGTTGGTGGCCTATTTGGGGTTTGCCCCGCTCTTCCTGGGCCTCGGGGCGACGATGGGCAACACCACATTTTCCGGCATCGGGGTGTGGTTCACCACCGGGCCTGGCATCGTCATCACTAGCATCGTCAACGCTTTGCTGTCCATGGTGCTGCTCGTCAGCGGCTTCAAGAATTACGTGCGCTTCCAGCATGTGATGTGGTGGGGGACTCTGCTGGCCTTCGCGACGGTGTTCTTTATTTTGTTCACCACGCCAGCTTCGGATTTTGTGACCCGGCTCAACGCCTTCGCCGTCGCCTCGGGCGGCGCGGCTAATTTTTACCAGACCGCCGTCTCGGCGGTTCAGGGCGCTGGCATTGACCTCAACCCCCCGTTCAGTTTGTGGGCCACCTTGTTGGTGGCGCCCATCGCCTGGACTTCGCTCCAGTGGGCGACTTACTCGGCCCAGCAGAACGGCGAGATCAAGGATGCCAAGAATTTCAACGCCCAGACCTTCATCATGGTCGGCTCGCTCGTCGCCACTGGTTTGCTATTGGCTCTGCTGGCCCTGGGCCTGCAACGCGTTGCGCCGCCCGAATTTCTGACGGTGGCCGGAGCCGGTTATTGGTCGCTCATCGCCGAAGCCAACATCAACGGCTTCAATTTGTGGCCGCCCATCATTGCCGTCGCCCTTACCGCCAGCCCGCTGGTGGTGCTCATCATCGGCGTCGGTTACATCCTCAACGGCTTCCAGATCGTCTGCAACTGCTACATCGGCATGACGCGGGTAATGGTGGCCATGTCGCTCGACCGGCTTCTGCCGGAGTGGTTCAGCAAAGTGGACGAGAAACTTCACACGCCGGTCAACTCCCACCTGGCTTACTTCCTGGCCAGCATCCCGGTCATCCTGGCCTACAGCCTGGTGAAGGGCTGGGTTGGCCTGACGCTGGGCGTGACGTTTGGCTGTGGTTACGTGTTCGTCGTCACCAGCCTGGCCGGCGCCCTGCTTCCGTATCGGGCCAAAGATTTGTACAATGCTTCACCGGGGTCGAGATATTCTCTCGGCGGCACTCCGCTCATTACGATCCTCGGCGGTTTGGGCGCGGTGTTGGGCACCCTTATGGTGTTTGCGTTCCTCTTCGCTCCGCAACTCGGCGTCTTGGGCAACTGGGACTTTACCGACTTCCCGGCTCATGTCTGGGCGCAGATCATCGCCATCGCCATCATCGTGGCGTCGCTGGCGCTCTATATGATGATGAAGAACAGCCAGAAGTCCAAAGGCATCAACGTGGATTACGCCTTCAAGGAAATTCCGCCGGAATAGTGTTCAGTGGATAGTGAACAGTGAACAGTGGAGGTCGGAGAACGTTTTCTCCGGCCTCCACTTGTTTATAGGCCAATCGCCAATTCTCTGCTCCTCCAATTCTCTTTCATCATGACCCTCCCCTCTCACACAGCCATCACCATCATCGGCGGCGGCATCGCCGGGTGCAGCATTGCCTACTACCTCGCCAAACTTGGCCGCAAGGACGTGCTTCTGCTCGACAAAGGCGAACTGACCAGCGGCTCTACCTGGCACGCCGCCGGTTTGCTCACCCACTTCCACACTTCGCCCGCCCTGATGCGAATGCGCAAGAACAGCATCTCGCTCTACCGCGATTTGCAGATTGAAGCCGGACATCACATCGGCTGGAACGAAGTGGGCAGTTTGCGCGTAGCCTCCAGCCCCGACCAGTTCAAGTTCCTCCAGCGGCAAGTAAGCCTGGCCAAAGCCATCGGCCTCAACGTCGCCATCCTCTCGCCTGCCGAAGCTTTGAACATCTTTCCGTACATGACCGATCGGGAGTTGTACGGCGCAATCTATTTGCCGAACGACGGTCACGTGGACCCGAACGGGGTGACGATGGAGATCGCCCGCCGGGCGCGGGAAATGGGCGTGACGATTGCCACTGACACGCGAGTGACGGGGATCGAACGCGGCCATTACGGGGAAATCGTCGGCGTGAACACCGAGCAAGGTTCTATCAAAACCGAGATCGTGATCAACGCCGCCGGCATGTGGGGGCGGCAGATCGGCGATATGGTCGGCGCAGACTTGCCCATGACTCCGCTCGTCCACCAGCACGTTGCCACCAAACCAATAACGAATAACCAATTACCCAAAAACACCCCCTGCCTCCGCGACCCCGAATACTTGTTTTATATGCGCGAAGAACAAGGCGGCTATCTCATCGGCGGGTTTGAGAAAGAGCCTGTCGCCTGGTCAGTTGGCGGCGTCCCCTGGGACTTCACCAGCAAACTGCTTGCCTCCGATTGGGAATTGTTCGGCCCGATCATGGAAGGCGCGATCAAACGCATCCCGATTCTGGAGGAGGCCGAGTTGATGCATCTGGTGAACGGCCCCGAAGCGATCACGCCCGACTCGCGGCCACTGCTCGGCCCGGTTCCGGGCGTGCGCGGCTTTTGGGCCGCCTGCGGACTCTCGCACACCGGCTTCGGTGCGGGCGGCGCGATTGGCGAAATCATCGCCGAGTGGATCGTGAACGGCGAGCCGCCTTACGACGTGACCGAGATGAACGTCCGACGCTTCGGCCCGATCATGCAAGACCGGGCTTACGCCGCCGAGCGCGCCCGCGAGTCGTATAAGTATTATTACGTTCTGCGTTTTCCGCACGATGAGAATGAGTGGGCGCGGCCCAAACGCCTCAGCCCGTTGGACTCGCGGCTGATGAAATTGGGCGCGGTCTTTGGCGAGAAGAACGGCTGGGAGCGGGTGAATTATTTTGAGTCGGGGAAATCGGGGCGTCGGATGGGCGCAGAACAAAAGCAGTGGGGCTGGGGGCGGCCAGCATTTTTTGAGCAGGTTGGAGAGGAACACAGAGCCGCCCGCGAGCGTGTGGCAATCTGGGACATGAGTTCATTCGGCAAGATTGAGGTGCGCGGGCCGGGCGCGTTGGCCTTGCTCCAGCGTTTGGCCGACAACGACGTAGACAAGCCGGTCGGCAGTGTCATTTATACTCAATTCCTCAACGAGCGCGGCGGCATCGAATCCGATTTGACCGTCGTTCGCGTGGGCGACGATCACTTTCGCATTATCACCGGCAGCAATTTTGTGGCCGGCGACCTGGGCTGGATTCGGATGCACCTGGGCGGTGATGTCGAAGTGCGCGAAGTCACCGAAGACTGGGCGACGATTGGTTTGTGGGGGCCGAAGGCGCGTCAGGTGTTGCAAGCCGTGACCAACGCCGACGTTTCAAACGGCGGCTTCCCCTACATGACGGCCTGTTGGATACGCATCGAAGGGGCGATTCATGAATCGCCCTTACCTGAATCGCCCCTACAATCGCCCTTACAGGTGTGGGCGCAACGAGTCACTTATGTGGGCGAGTTGGGCTGGGAGTTTTATATGTCGCCCAGAGATGCAGGCGCGGTTTGGGATGCGTTGATGAAAGCCGGTCAACCATTTGGCATCACACCTGCCGGTTACAAAGCATTGGACTCTCTGCGGCTCGAAAAAGGCTATCGTTACTGGAGCGCCGACATCACGCCGGGCGAGACGCCTTACGAGTCGGGGCAGGGTTTCTGCGTGAAACTGAACAAGGGCGATGGTTCGACAGGCTCACCATGCAACTTTATTGGCCGTGAGGCTTTGGCAAAATTGAAACCCGAAGGGATTCAAAAGAAACTTTGCACCGTAATAATGAACGGCGGGGTTGTGATTTACGGCGGCGAAGCGGTCTTTGCCAGCGGCGAGATTGTCGGGCGCTTGCGCTCAGGCGGCTGGGGTTATACAGTTGGCAAGAACATCGCTTTCATCTATCTACCGCTCGCACTCGCCAAAGAAGGGACGGCGCTGGAAGTGGAAGTGTTCGGCGAAAGAGTCCCGGCAACCGTGACAGCAGACGTGTTATATGATCCGAAAGGGGAAAGGTTGAGAATGTAGAGCGACGCGAAGCGGGCAAATCGCTCTACGAACGGAGGCATTGAATGAGTCAATTTGGATTGGAACTCGACCACGTCGTCATCTTCACCGCCGTTGACGCGCCGGAAGCGAAGGCGCTTGAAGCCCTCGGCCTGCAAGGCTTTGGCGGCGTCACCCGGCACGGCGACCTGGGTTCGGCCTCCACCTCTTTCTTCTTCTCCAATCTCCTCTATCTGGAACTGTTGTGGATTGACGATGAGGACGCCGCGCGCCGGAACTTTGAGCCGTTGACCATGAACGCTATCCCGCGCATGAATTGGCGCAAGAGCGGCGCGTCGCCGATCAACCTGATGTTGCGCCGCCAGCCGGGCGCGACCGACCCGCCGCCGTTTCCGGTTCACTCGGTCCAACTGCCAAATGGCGCCTCGGTCGGGTTCAATGGCGAAGTCGTAGCAGAGCCATGCTACGGCGTCGTCCCCGAAGAAATGTCCTTTCGCGGCTTCCGGGCCAACATTCAAGACCTGCCGCACCCGCTAGGCGTGAAGAATCTTACCGGCGTGACTATTGCCGTTCAGGCAAATTCGCTTTCGCCAATTGCGCGTCAACTTGAAGAGAACAGCCTGGTGAAATTCGAGCTGGGCGCAGAGCCGTTGTTGACGTTGACTTTTGACGAGGGGGCATTGGGCAAGACGGCGGACGCGAGGCCGACACTGCCACTAGTGTTGAAGTTTTAGGCCACACTTGTGGCAGGCGAGCGAAAGCAATTCTGTAACAGCGAGAGTAGCACCCTGAGCGAAGCGACGGTGCTGTTCCGTCGCGCAGTCGAAGGGTGCGGTGTCTGCGAGAGAGCCGCGCCCTTCGACTGCGGCTCGCGAAGAACACGCGAGCCTCCGCTCAGGGCGCTGATCACGTGATTGTCAGGATAAAGGTGTAAATCAAAATGACAGAAAAACTCGATACGATTATCATCGGCGGCGGGCAGGCTGGACTCTCGCTGAGTTATCTTTTGACTCAGCAGGGCCGCGAACATCTGGTGCTGGAGAAGGCCGGGCGCGCGGGTGAAGCCTGGCGATGGCGCTGGGACTCGTTCACCTTCGTCACACCCAATTGGGCAATTCGCTTGCCAGGCGGCAACTATCAAGGAGACAACCCTGACGGTTACATGCCACGTGACGAGATCATTGGGATGTTTGAGGCGTATGTGACTCGCCACGGCCTGCCGGTGCGATACGGTGTGGCAGTGAAGGCGGTCAAACGAACAGAAACGGGGTACACGGTTGAAGCCGACGGCACAACCTGGGAGGCCGCCAACGTGGTGGTGGCGACCGGCTCGTTCCAGAAACCCAAGTCGCCGTCGTTCAGCGCAAACATCGCCAAAGACGTTTTACAGATTCATTCAGGCGAGTATCGCAACCCAAGCGCCCTGCCGCCGGGCGCGGTGCTGATCATCGGCAGTGGGCAGTCGGGTTGCCAGATTGCGGAGGAGTTGTATCAGAGCGGGCGCAAGGTGTTTTTGAGCGTGGGCAGTGCGGGCCGCGCTCCGCGACGTTATCGCGGCAAAGATGTCTTCTGGTGGCTGGACAAAAGCGGCTTCTTTGATCGCACGCTCGACAAACTGCCTTCACCCAAAGCGCGGTTCGCCGGCAACCCGCAGGCCTCGGGCACACGCGGCGGTCACCCCATCAACTTGCACCAGTTTGCCCGTGACGGCGTGACTCTGCTGGGCCGGGTTCAGGGCGCGGACGATCACAGGATTGCGCTGGCCCCGAATTTGAAAGAAGCGCTGGGCAAAGTTGACGAGTTTGAGGTCAACTTGCTGAAGATGATTGACGGCTTCATCGCCAAGAGCGGCCTGGATGCGCCGAAGGAAGAAGCGCCACAGTTGCGCGATGGTTATGAAACCGAGGTGATCACCGAATTGGATTTGCGCGCCGCCGGGGTATCCAGCATTATCTGGGCCATGGGCTATACTTTCGACTTCAGTTTGGTGCAGTTGCCGATCTTCGACGACGATGGCTACCCCGTTCAGCAACGCGGCGTGACGGATTATCCGGGTTTGTATTTCTTGGGATTGCACTGGTTACACACTGCCAAGTCTACCCTGCTGTTGGGCGTGGGCGAGGATGCGGCCTACGTGGCCGAGCACATTGCAACGAGGGGACAATGACACCTGAAGAGATCGCCCGTCTGGTCGAGTTTGGCGAGGCTGAAGCCTACGCCGATTTTTACGCGGCGACTCCCGCCGATTATGCCGCCCAGTTTGGCATCAACGTGCAACGGCTTGGATCGGGGTTTGTGTTTACAACGGCGGCTTTCGACATTCCACTGTTCAATCGCGTGGTCGGCCTCGGCCTGGACGAGCCTGCGACCGAGTCAATGGTAGATGAAGCGGTCGCCCACTTTCGGCAACGCGGGGTGAAGCATTTTGCTTTTCAACAAAGCCCCCTGGCCCGGCCCACGGAACTACCTGCCTGGTTGGCCGCGCGTGGCTTGCGCGTAAGCGACAACTGGGTGAAGGTGATTCGCGGAACAGAGCCGCCGCCAGCGATCCGCACTGACTTGCGCGTTGAAGTGGTTGGGCCTGAGCGCGGCGATGATTATTCTGAAATCGCCGCCGTTGCGTTTGGGATGTCACTGGTGATTAAACCCTGGCTGGCGCCAATCATGGGCCGGATGAATTGGCGGCATTACCTTGCTTTCGACGGCGACAAGCCGGTAGGTTGCGGCGCGTTATTCGTAAAAGAGAACATCGGCTGGCTGGGCATCGCCGGAACACTTCCGGCGGCGCGCGGGCGCGGGGCGCAGGGCGCGATCATGGCCCGGCGGATTCGTGATGGCATTGAACTGGGTTGCCAGTGGCTGGTCACCGAAACAGGCGAAGAGACGCCGACCGCGCCCAACCCGTCGTTTCACAATATGATCAGAACCGGATTCAAGCCGGCCTATTTACGACCCAATTACATGTTGCCATAGAACAGTATTGCGTCGTGATACACACGCCGGCCCATCGCCGGGCGTTACAACCTCGTGGGAGAAATAAACGGATGACGATCTCCATTGAGCAAGTTGTTAACCACATTTCTGACTGGAAAGAAAAGACCATTGCCATTTATCCGTTGAGCGGCGGCCTCACCAACACCAACTACCGGGTGGAGGTGGAAGGCACGCCTTACGTCATTCGTATTCCGGGCGCGTCCACTGAACTGCTGGCGGTGGATCGGGTCAACGAGCATTACAACACCGTGGCCGCCGCCCAGGCTGGAGTCGGCCCCACCGTTGTTCACTATCTTGCCGATGTCAACGTGATGGTGCTAGACTTCATTCACGGCGACACGATGAGCATTGCCCGACTAAAAGAGGCGGGGCAACCGGCCCGGATCGCCCAATCGTTGAAGAAACTCCACGCCGGCCCGCGCTTCCTGCACGACTTCAACATGTTCCGCCTGACGGAGTTTTACCTGAAGGTGGTGGACGAGCACGAAGTCCGAATCCCGGATCGGTTTCGCGACTACATGCCACAGGTGGGTCGAATTGAAGAGGCGATGAAGCGGCATCCGCTGGCGACCGTGCCTTGCCACAACGACCTGCTGGCCGAGAACTACATTGACGACGGGAAGATGCTGTGGATTGTGGACTACGAGTACAGCGGCAACAACGACCCGACGTTTGAACTGGGCAACACCTGTCAGGAGCAACAATATGATGAAACCGGAATCGTTGAGATGTGTGCCGCTTATTTTGGTGAACCGTACCCCGACAAGCTGGCGCGGATGAAGTTGAACATGATCATGTCCGACGTGGGCTGGACGCTGTGGGCGGCCATTCAGGCCAAAATTTCGACGATTGATTTTGACTTCTGGGGCTGGGCAGTGGAGCGTTGGGGGCGGGCGACGGCGAAGATGGACGGGCCGAAGTTTGAGGGGTGGCTGGCGGCGGTGTAAATAAAAACCGGGGCGAGCCGCTGGCTCGTCCCGGTTTCGTTTTAGCGTCTCACCGCTTGCGGCGCTTTTACCAGCGCCGGGCGTTTGCGCCAGCCGAGCAACAGGGCCACCACACCCAGCATCCACCAAGTGGCGCGGATGCCCATCACAAACAAACTGATGGAATAGACCAGTCCGCCCACGCCAACCGCCGCCCACGCCAACTGCTGGCGGCGTTCGATCTTTTGATGGCCGGCCTGACTCTCGCGAATTAATCGCTGTTTGAGGTTTGCCACAAACTCGGCCCGAGGCGTCACCGGCTTCATAGCCGTCTTGAGCCGCCCGGCCATATTGAACAGGCCGGCCAACTCCTCGCGGCCCGGCCCGGCAGCCAGCCGTTCGGCCTCGGCAATCCGGCCCGCGTTCAAGGCCTCGACATGCTGACTCAAAATTTCTGATACTGTCACGTCCTTCATTGTGTTTCCTGTTTCTACTGCCGGCTCAGAACCGACGCCCAGCCGTTGCCTTTGGGATGACCGTCCAGATCATCGCGCAAATCCACCAATGTCCGGTGATATAAACTTTTGATTGCGCCCTCGCTCCGGTTCATCACCGCGCCGATCTCGGCGTTCGACATTTGCTCGATGAACTTGAGCACCAGCAACTGCTGGCGCTCGGCAGGCAAGCGCCGCACCATCTCCAGCAAAAAGTCCTGATCCTCGCGGCTCTCGGCGGCGTACTCCGGCGCTTCGCTCTGCAAGCCGTGAACGATGTACTCGTCCAGCGGCACAATCTTCCGTCGGCCCTGGTCGCGGTGCCAGTTGGCCACCAGGTTGTGTGCGATCCGGTACAGCCAGGCCGAAAACGGCAGGCCGCGATCGGTGTAGCTGGGCAGGCGCTTCATGGCCCGGAAGAACACGCGAGCGGTCAGGTCTTCCGCGTCGTGCTCGTTGCCGGTGCGGTAATAAATATAGTTGTAAATCTTGCCCACATAACGTTCGTAAAGCTCGCCGAACGCCACCGGGTCAGCCTTGGCGCGCTCAATAAGAGCGCTGTCCTGTGTGGTGAGCGGTTTCATGAGTTATCCAACCCGCTCAACATAGAAAACACTGACCGGCTAAAAGGGTTGCGATATGGAGGCAAGTACGCAAGTAATAATGACAATGTCATGACTAAAACCAGTACATCCAGCATGATAACAGGGGCGGACAACTTTAGGCAAGGGCGGCACTTTCGGGGAGGCCGCCTTGCACGAACGACGCCTTGACCCGCCTTCGCCGGGAAAGGTAGAATGACTGACAAACTTGGAGATTAGAGATCAGAGATTGGAGATTGGATGACTGACAAACTTCCGATTTACGGCGGCCAGGCGGTGCTGGAGGGCGTGATGATGCGCGGCTCGCAGGCCATGGCCGTGGCTGTGCGCGATCCCAAAGGCGAGATTCAAGTTCACACCCAGCCGCTGGGCAACATCTATCGTGGGCGCTTTAGCAAACTGCCGTTCCTGCGCGGCCTGCTCGGGTTGTGGGATGCGCTGGGGCTGGGGATGCAAAGCCTTAGCTACTCGGCCAACATTGCCGGGGGTGAAGAGATAAAGGTTGAAGGGCCGGCCATGTGGGGAACGGTGGCGATGTCCCTGACCTTTGGCATCGCCCTGTTCTTCCTGCTTCCCGCCGCCGCCGGGGCAGGCGTAGAGTATCTGTCCCGAACTATCGTCGGCTCAACCGGGGAAGCCGCCGGCTGGGTGGGCAACCTGGCTGAGGGCCTCATCCGCCTGTTGTTAATCGTCGGCTACATCTGGGGCATCGGCTTCATCCCTGACATCAAGCGGCTGTACGGCTATCACGGCGCAGAGCACAAGACGATCAACGCTTACGAAGCCGGCGCGCCGCTCACTCCCGAGTCGGTGGCGAAGTTCCCGTTGGAGCACCCGCGCTGTGGCACGGCGTTTCTGTTAGTGGTGGTGATTCTGTCGGTGCTGTTATTTTCCCTGCTCGGCCCCTTGCCGCTGTTGGAGAGGCTGGCCTCGCGGGTGCTGTTGGTTCCGGTGCTGGCCGCGGTGGCCTACGAATATTTGCGTTTCACCGCCCGCTACATCTCCAACCCGTTCATCCGCCTCATCGTCGTCCCGAACCTGCTCATGCAACGCCTGACCACCCGCGAGCCGGACTTGCAAATGCTGGAAGTGGCGATCAAGGCATTTGAGACGATGCAGAAAGAAGAAAGGGAGAAGGGGGGACAAAGAACAAGGGTGATCGCATAACACCTTACCCCTCATTCGCCAAGATTGCTAACAACATCCTCGTCATCCGCGCCGTCGCGCCCCAAATGATGTGGCCGTCCCAGTCTTTATAGTAGTACACCGGCACCGGCGGGCCGGCAACAGGCATCTGGCGGTAGCGCGTCTCCAGATTGGCCGGGTCGGCCAGCCACGAGAGCGGCACGCCGAACACGGCTGAACATTCCTTTGGGTTGATCACAAATTCATAGGGAAAAGGAAACACGCCGACGACGGGTGTGATTTGCCACTGGGTGACGGTGATGAGGTCGTCGAGGCGGCCAATCACGGCCACGTCGCCTCTTCGCAAACCAATTTCCTCTTCGGCCTCGCGCAGGGCGGCGGCGGTCGGCGACTCGTCTTCGGGGTCAATCTTGCCGCCAGGAAAGGCCACCTGCCCTTTGTGCTCGTCAACGTGATCGGTGCGCTGGGTGAAAAGCAAGTGCCACTCGCCATCGTGTTGATACAACGGAACCAGCACGGCGGCGGGGCGAGCTTCCCACTCGGCGACGGTGTGAACTGGGCGGGCAGTCAACGCGGCTTTGAGAGACTCGGCGAAGTTCATAGCTGGTTTATCGGCGCTGAAACTTAACACAAAGGCACGAAGACACCAAGTCACAAGGTTTTTCTTTGTGTCTTTGAGCCTTTGTGTCCTCGTGTTTACTCAGCCCGCGCAATCGTTCCGCAGTATTCGCACTCCACCTCGTCGGCGTCGTCCGTCCAGCGCAACTGCGCTCCGCATTGCGAGCAATGAGAAGCGAGGCTTCGGCGAGGCCTGGGTTGCGGGGCCGCCGGTGTGGATGCCAGAGTCAAGCCCAACCCCGCCAACCGTTCGTTGATCTCTTTCTCAAAAGCGGTTGCCTCGGCGCTGAAACCGGCGGCTCGTAATTCGCCGACAATTTGTGGCGCGAGCTTCAGAGCGCGGCGTTGCCCTCCGGCCTGGATCAACATCGCCAGCGCCGCGCGGCCATGTTCCACCGCACCAGCCGCCTGGTTGCTCTTGAGGTGAGCCTCGGCGGCGCGAATGTGCAGTTGAATTGCCCGGCGCGGCAAGTTGTTGGCCTGCGCCATCTCGGCCAACTGCGACAGAGAGTGGGCGGCTTCGGCGTACTCTCCAGCGTCGAACAAGCGATTGGCCTCGTCGAGCATGGCGCGAGCATCATTCGCAAGCTGGCGGTTCGGGCCAAGCAATGAGCCGACGAGTCGGCGGAACGGGCGATTGCGGCGGTTACGGTTAGGTCGAAAACGCATAGGAGTTAGGGTATGTCACCTTTGACGTTTGTCGTTTGTCGCTTTACGCTTCACCCTCTTCGCCTCCCTCAGCCGTCTCTTCTTGAACAACTTCCGGTGTCATCATCACCGGCCTGGCGAAGATCAGAAAGCCGGTATGAGCCACCATTCTATCCACGGGCCGTAAACGCTCCGGCACGGTCTTGTAATGCCTGAGTAAAATTTCGATCACCTCGGGAAAATAAAACCGTTCGCGCCTGAGCGCCACCAGCAAATCGGATACCTGGTTAGCGGTGGGCACCAGCGAGCCTAGGAACCCGCCGCCGCGCAGGGCGCGGTAGGCCTGGGCCGTGTAATCGTACGGATTGTTCATGTCCAAAAACAGCGCTTCCACATCCGTCTCGTCGAAGCCGTCTTTGATGTCCTTGATCTTGAACGTCACCTGATCTTGCAAGCCCACTTGCTCCAGATTGCGCCGGGCCAGATTTTGCATGTCCTGCCGGGCATCGTAAGAAATGACTCGCCCGGTCGGGCCGACGGCATTAGCCAGAGCCAGGGTGAGGCCGCCACTGCCGGTGCCGGCTTCCACCACCGTCATCCCCGGCCGCACGTTCAGCTTCATCAAAATCAAGCCGATGTCTTTCGGGAAGATGATCTGCGAATTGCGCTTGAGGTCGGTGATGAGGTCGGCGATGGAGGGTGTGATCAGAAAGAAGCCGTGATTGAGATGCGAGAACACTTCGGAGCCGTAAGGCTGGCCGATGAGGTCGTCGTGCTTGAAGATGCCACGATGCGTTTCCAGCCGCTGGCCGGGCGTGAGCCGGAAGTAGAAATTGCGGGCATCACGGTCAATCAATTCAATTAAGTCACCTGCGGAAGCAATTGTCATGGCTGAGATTATAATGCGTGAGGCGTGTTGCGTGTTGCGTATTTCGTGCCACGTGATACGGAATACACAATACGAAATAAGGAGCCTTTGAATGCCCCTGCTGAATCTAACTGCCATCACCCAGGAAACCATCCACCACCTGCAAGCCCTGCTGAGGCTGGACACAACCAACCCGCCCGGCAACGAAATGATCGCCGCCGAATATCTGGCCCGCGTGCTCAAGGCGGAAGGCGTTGAGCCAATCGTGCTCGAATCTGCGCCGGGGCGAGGCAACGTCGTCGCCCGCCTCAAAGGCACGGGCGGCGCGCCGCCGCTCCTGCTCTACGGCCACACCGACGTTGTCCCGGCAGAACCAGAGCATTGGACGCACCCGCCGTTTGGGGGCGAGATCGCCGACGGCTTCATCTGGGGCCGGGGCGCGGTGGACATGAAAGGGACGGTCGCCCAGCAGTTGATGGTCTTTCTTCTGCTCAAGCGAAACGGCGTCGCCCTCAAGCGCGATGTGATCTTCGCCGCCACCGCCGACGAAGAAATCGGCGGCGAGGACAGTTATGGCATCGCCTGGCTCGTCAAACATCACCCCGAGTTGATCCGCGCCGAGTTCGGCCTCACCGAACTTGGCGGCTACAACATGGACTTCGCCGGAGCGCAACTGTATCCGATTCAGGTGGCCGAGAAGGGAACGTGCTGGCTCAAGGTTCGGGCCAAAGGCCGCCCCGGCCACGCCTCCCAGCCGCACGACGACAACGCCGTCGTGCACCTCGCCCGCGCCGTGGATCGGCTGGCCTCGCGCGGCCTGCCCTATCATTTGTGCGATGCCGCCACCGGTTTTCTCGACGCGGCCAGCGCCGCCGTCGAAGAGTCGTTCAGGCCGCTCCTGCAAGGACTCAAGACGCCGGAAGATGCGGCGCTCATTTTGAACGGCGTGCTCAAGAAGCACGAACTGCACCCGTTCTTCAACGCGATTCTGCACAACACGGCCACGCCCACCGGGCTGGCCGCCGGTTACAAAACCAACGTCATCCCCAGCCAGGCCGAAGTGACGATTGATGGCCGAACCCTGCCCGGCTTCGACCCTGAATCCTTCATCGCCGAACTCAAATCGGTGCTGGGCGAGAACTTTGAGTACGAAGTGAATATGGTCTCGCCGCCGCTCGAAACGCCGCACGACACGGCTCTCTTCGACCTGATGGTTTCGACTCTGAGAGCGCACGACCCGGGCGCGCGGCCAGTGCCCTACATGATGACCGGCGCAACCGACGCCAAATACCTCTCCAAACTTGGCGTGCCATCCTACGGCTTTGCGCCCATGAAAATGCCGCCCGCCTTCAACTTCACCGAGCTATTCCACGCTCACGACGAGCGCGCCCCGGTGGACGGCCTGGGCTGGGGCGCGCAAGTGCTCTACGACGTGGTGGCCGAGTATTGCAAGCGGTGATCAATCTGCCCGCTTCCTGAAACGCGCCTCACACCTTCGGCCTGTTTGTGAGGCATCATGAGTGTGGTAAACTCACCCATGCCGCCGCTGAGTCTGGGCGCATTCACAAGAACACACATGGCTGAACAAAAACGCGTTGTTTGCATCGAAGACGATCCGGGGATCATTGACCTGATCAAAATGATCCTGGTTCGCAAGGGCTTTCAGGTGATTGGCGCAGTGGGGGGCCACGAAGGCATAGAGACCATCCAGCGTGAAGGGCCAGACCTGATCCTGCTCGACTTGATGATGCCTGATATAGACGGCTGGGAAGTCTATCACCAGATCAAAGCCAGCGAAGCCATGCGCAAGATTCCGGTCATCATCATCACCGCCAAAGCCCAGAGCATAGACAAAGTTCTGGCCCTGCACATCGCCAAAGTGGACGATTACCTCACCAAACCCTTTGGCCCACAAGAGCTTCTGGACAGCATTGACAAGGTTTTCGCCAATAACAAAGCCGGGGTTCAGGAATAGGTAACGGCAACACCTGCGCGTCAACGGGGGACGGCTGAGCCGTCCCTTTTTGTTTGCCCGGTCTTGGCGAATGGGTATACTTATTGCAACCAAACAAGCGCGGCAATCGTCATACCCCTGAAAGGACACCTGTTTATGAATAAGTTCGTCAAACTCACCCTCGGCCTGCTGGCCGTTCTGGCCGTCATCGGGAGCGCCATCCCGGCCCTGGCCGAAAACACCGCCGCCGACGGCCCCAACCTGCTCGTCAACCCTGGCTTCGAAAGCCCATACGCCAAACAGTGCTGTCACACCGAATCCACCTTCCCGCCCAATACCCCGATTGACGAAGTCCAGGTCGCCAACGGCTGGCGCGGCTGGTGGCGCGAACCCAGCTTCCCCAACTACCCGCCCACCTGCACTGGTTGCACCGCCTGGCACCGCCCCGAGTGGCGCGAAGCCGCCCCGTTCACCAACCGCATTCACAGCGGGGCCAACGCTCAAAAATATTTCACCTTCTTCTCCGTTCACGAAGCCGGCATGTACCAGCAAGCATCGGGGGTTAGCGCCGGCCAGCGCCTGCGCTTCAGCGTTTACATGCACGCCTGGTCTACCAACGGCGGCAGTGTGACCTCGACCACAAAAGACAACGACATGAGTCTGAAAGTGGGTATTGATCCAACCGGCGGCACTGATCCCTTCAACAGCCGGATTGTGTGGAGCGCGCCGACCAACGTCTGGGACAACTGGGCATTGTTCACTGTGGAAGCCGTCGCTCAGGGGTCAACCGTCACCGTGTTCACTTACTCCAAACCGCGCTGGGGCCTGGAGCACAACGATGTTTATATTGACGACGCCAGCCTGGTGGTCACAGATGGCAGTTCAACGGTAGCGACTGCCACCCCCCAGCCCACATCCACCAGCGTGGGGGCCACCGCCGCGCCCACCTCAACCAAAGCGCCCACCACCGTCGCCCCCACTACGGTTCCAACCGCCGCTTCCCAAACTTACACCGTTCAACGCGGCGACACCCTGCGGAGCATCGCCCGCAAATTCAACACCACCGTTCAGGCCATTCTGAATCTCAATGCCGTCCCTAATCCAAATGTGATCTTCCCCGGCCAGGTGCTCAAGATTCCGGGCGCGAGCGCCCCGGCCCCCACTGCGCCGCCCGCCGGCGCAGGCCCCACGCCAACTTCAGCCGCACCAGGCTCGCTCACCACTTACACCGTCCAGCGCGGCGACACGATGTATAGCATTGCTCGCAAGTTCGGCACTACCGCCAACGCCATCATCGCCGTCAACCCCGGCATCAACCCCAACCGCATCTTCCCCGGCCAGGTGATCAACATGCCGTTCAACAACGCCGGCGAGAAGAAGACTTACGTGGTGCAACGCGGCGACAACTTGCGCAAGATCGCCGCCAGGTTCAACACGACGACGGCTGTTCTGCAACAACTCAACGGCCTCTCCGACCCGAACAAAATCTTCGTCGGGCAGACGTTGATCGTGCCGTAACGCCGTAGGGGCGATTCACCACTATGGGGGCCTTTGGCCTGAATCGCCCCTACGCCATTTCATGCGCCTCCGCCACAAACCCACCAACGCCATCCTGCTCACCAAAGTCAAATGGTGTGACACGTTCCTCTGCCGCCTGCGCGGGCTAACTCTGCGCGGGCCGTTGGCCGAGGGCGAAGGCCTGGTGCTGGTAGAAAAACGCGAGTCGCGCCTGGACACCTCCATTCACATGTTCTTTGTGTCCTTCCCCATCGCCGCCGTCTGGCTTGACGCGCGCTTTCGAGTCGTGGATACTTGCCTCGCGGAACCCTGGCGGCCCTTTTACGCCTCCAAAGCGCCCGCCCAATACGTCCTTGAGGCTTCTCCCTTTCTCCTGAAAAAAGTTGCCGTCGGTGATGAACTTGCTTTTGAAGACTAGATCTGCTCTTTCCCTCATCCCCGGTTTTCAGCAAGCGTCAAACTTCAAACGTCATTTTTTACGTTTGACGTTTCACGTTTGTTTAGCTCTTTTGCTTGTTACCGCTTCAGGCCTCGCGCCTGCCCGCGCCCAAAGCTCCGGCCCGGAATACGTGGTGAAGGAAGGTGACACGTTGTTCTCAATCGCCCGCGCTTTCGGCATCACCGTCGAGGCCCTGCAACAGTTCAACAACATCGCCGACCCGTCCCTGCTCGCCGTCGGCCAAACCTTAGTCATCCCCGGCTTCACGGGTGTGAACGGCAAATTGCTCACCTATCGAGTCCAGCTTGGCGAAACACTGGCCGGCCTGGCAAAGCGTTTCGGCGTTGCGCCTGAAATCCTCATCCGCCTCAACCGCATCACCAACCCCGAGTCGTTGTACGTCGGCCAGTTCCTGATCTATCCCGAAGGCGTGGGCGGCCTGGCGGCTGGCATCACGGCGGTAGCCGCGCCAGGCGACTCGCTGGCGGCGCTGGCGGCCCGGAGCGGGCAAACAGTGTGGGGGCTGACTCTGCTCAACGATCTGGACTCGCCCTTCATCACCTACAACGGCCAACACCTTGTCATCCCCGGTGACGCCGCCACCGGCCCCGCCCTCACCGGCCTGCCCCAACCCTTCCTCTCGCTCACCCTCCAGCCGGAACGCCCGACTCAGGGCGGCACGTTGGAGGTGCTAGCGCAGACTCTTGAAGGCACGACGCTTTCGGGCCAGTTTGGCCAGTGGGCATTGCGCTTCAACACGGCTGCCAACGGGCTGGCCGCATTGCAAGGCATCCACGTCTTCACCGAGCCGGGGCTGTATCCGCTCATCATCACGGCCACTTCGTCAAATGGAGTCACAACAATCTTTGAGCAAATGGTGCCGGTGGCCGACGCCGGCTATCCGGCGCAGCAGTTGTACGTCGGCGCCGAACAAAGCGCCCTGCTCGATCCGAACGTGGTGGGGCCGGAGCGGGAACAGGTGGCCCAAATCGTGTCGGCTTACACGGAGATCAAACAGTGGCAGGGCGTGTTCATCAAGCCGGTGCAGTCCGAGCGAATCACGACCGGCTTCGGCTGGCGCAGGTCTTACAACGGCGGGCCGTTCGACAGTTATCACGACGGCATTGACTGGGGCATGCCGGGCGGCTCGCCCATCACTGCCCCGGCGGCAGGCACGGTGGTTTTTGCGGGGCAACTCACCGTGCGCGGCAACGCTACCATCATTGACCACGGCTGGGGCGTGTACACCGGCTACTGGCATCAATTCAGAATTGATGTGACGGTGGGACAGGTGGTGCAAGCCGGCGAGTTGATTGGCGAAGTGGGTTCCAGCGGACTCTCGACCGGCAGTCACTTGCATTTCGTCGTTTGGGTGAACGGCAACCAGGTGAACCCTGAGGAGTGGTTGGAGAGGGAGTTTCCGTAACCTTTGACAACACTCCCTCACTGGATATAATTCACCTTGCATCGGCGGTGCAATTCCCCTCCTCATTTTCACTGCCAGCATATCAATCCACCGAGGCTCATTAGTGATTCAACGCCAAACGCAGACGGCTGTCTACTGGGACGATAACTTTATTGTCGAAGACGCCGACCTTGAACATCTCAACAATCTCCTTCTCGAAGACGAGACCCCCCTCACCGCCGACGAGCTAGTGCTGGCCCTCATCCGCCGCCGCGTTGAGCGCGAAGAGCACGCCATTCAACGCCAGTTGTATCGCGGCGGCGCAGTGTACCTGCCTAAAGAAACCTTTGCCGTCGGCCAGGAAATCACCTTCGCTCATTTGCAGTTCGCTTCCGGCAGAGTCGCCGAAGTGCGGCCCGGCCTCAATCCCGAAATTGGCGAGTTCGACGTCATCGCCATTGACTTCGGCGACGGCAAAGCGCCACGACATTTTGCGGCTCGAATGGCCGAGCACAAACTGAACGAATTTGATGGCACGCGCGCTGAAGGCGATGCGCCGTTACGCGCGCCCGAAGAATTGGCGGCGGAGTACGGCCCGCTGGTGTGGGCCAAACTCGAAGCCCGCTTCAAAGCCAAAGGCGACGTGGTTCGCATTGCCACCCGCTGGTTCCCGCGCGGGCTGTTAGCCACCATCAACGAAGGCCACCTCAACCTGGCCGAAGCCGTGCTCGACATGGCCGGCGGCGGGCCACTGCCCACCTCAGACTTGTTGCCGCATCTCGACTTGCCGGCCACCATCAACGAAAAGCTCAAAACCTTCTCGCTCGATTACGCTCTGCAGGAAGACTCGCGCTTCGACGAGGTAGGCCCGGCCGGGCAAGTGCTCTGGTTCCTGCACCGCCTCGAACCCGCCGAAGTGACGGCTACGCCGCGCTGGTTGCGATGCGAACGGCCCTCGGAGACGGCGGCACTGCCTGACGTTCTAAGCCAACTGGAAGTTGAACTGGACGACGAGTTCGGGCCGATGCGCGCCACGACAGGGGAAACATCACCGGCAGAAGTGACCCTGACTCTCACCTTCCCTCACCGCCGGGCCGGAACCTTGCCGCTTTCACCTGCTCTGTCGCCTCTTTTCCCAACGGCTTATGAGTCGCCTAGAATCCGTTTCACTTTGATAGACGGCTTCACCGGCGAAAAACATCCGGGCTGGGTGGTGCGGCAGGGCCGCTATGTCTTCGGGCTGGCCGAGTGGTATCAGAAATATGAGATGCTGGTCGGCGGTCACATCAAAGTCTCACGCGGCGACAACGCCGGCGAGGTGGTGATCAAAATTACCCGCCGCAAGCCGACGCGCGAGTGGGTGCGCACTGCCACCGTCAGCGAAGGCCGCGTTTCGTTTGCCATGCAAAAGCGCCCGATTGCCGTTGACTACGATGAGCAGATGATCGTATCGCTCGACAATCTGGCGGCGATTGACGACATTTGGACGAAGGCCGCCGAGCGGCGAACGCCGCTGGCGAAAGTGGTGGCCGACACCTTCCGTGAACTGGCCAAGCTCACGCCGCAATCTGCCGTTCATGCCCGGTCACTGTACAGTGCCGTCAACGTCATTCGCCGGTCGCCCGCCGCCCCAATCTTCGCCGAACTGGTCTCCCAACCTTACTTTGTTCACGTGGGCGACGCCTACTGGCGCTTTGACGACTCTGCCTACACCGAATAACTATGACTCTGCCTGCTACGAATACTCGTCTGGTCAAGCCGACGATCACCACACCCTTCCACATTGATTACGCCTGGTGGGAGCGCGAGAGCCGGGAACTTCGCGTTTACCTGCAAAGCCATCTGTGCCCGGATCATCAAGCCAAATATCAGTCGCTTGAAGAAACTGATCAGATTGACTGGGTTGACCCGGAAACGGCGGAGGTGCAGAGGCTGGACGGCTTGCAACATGCTCTGCGCCACCACTGCTCACAACAACCCGGCTATCTCCAGCAACACACTTCGCTGGTAGACGCCATCTTCCGCGTGTTTCTGGCCAATGGCAACACGCCGCTCACTCCTATAGAAATGGCCGAGCGCATCAACCGCCCCACTCAGGCCAACACCATTCTCAAAACGCTCTCCGGCGGGCGGGTATACAAAGGCTTGCGCCCCTACTTGAACAACGGGTAATCTGTCTCCCGGACGCGCTGACAACAAATCTGCGAAATCTGCGGACATGAAGGTCTACGTCAAACTCTTCGCCCTGCTCCGCCAGCACCATCCCGGCCCCAACCGCTCCGAGCCGCTCGTCGTCGAACTGCCGGCCGGGGCCACTGCCGCCAACCTCATCCCTACTCTCAAACTCCCCGAAAAACTCGTCCGCCACGCCTTCATCAACAACCAGCAGAAGACGCTCGACACGCCGCTGAACGACGGCGACAAGATCAACCTGTTTCCGCCAGTGGTTGGCGGATCAATCCTTTGAATTCGGCGTGAATCTCCCGATGGCAGTTGGCACACACCAAAACACACTTATCAAGCTCAAGCACGATTTTTCTGAAAGTTGTGTGCTTGAGGTGCGAAATAGTCACATCCTTTCCGTTCGGGTCAATGTGATGGAATTCCAGCGCGCCGATGTAATGGTTGTAACCACATCGCACACACTTGCCACCTTTATACTTGACAGCTTTCTGTTTAAGTTCGCGCTGTCGCTCAAGGGTTTGCAGGTTAGTACATTGCTTGCAGTATGATGAGTGCCCTGTCTTGCTCCGGCGGTTGTAAAAATTCTCGATCGGCAAAGTCTTCTTGCACCGAGGACATTTTCGACGCCCGTGGTCGGTTACCTCATTTAGATTTCTCGTATTGTGACTCCCAAACGGGGAGCAATTAATACAGAATTTTCTAGATTGGAGGTTTCGCGTCGTACCTCCAATCGTCAATTTGTTGGGAAATTCCGTGCCACATTTATGACAGATTGGCATTTCACCCTCCTGTTTTACGTCCATAGTATAATCTGACAGAGAGTTAAAGGCCCCCGTAGCTCAATGGAGGAGCAGAGACCTTCTAAGTCTAAGGATGCGCGTTCGAGTCGCGCCGGGGGCGCTCTTCATTGCAATTTTCAAAATTTCTTGACAGGCTTCGCTAAACCGTGCTAAACTCGCGGCATCCTATCGAAAGGAGGCGCACAGACAATGACAACCCTTTACTTCAACTCCCCTCAACTTGTCGCCAGCATGAAATCCATCATGTCTTGTCTGACCGCGCCTGAACGCTAACCTGACGTTAGCCTGACCCTTTAGCCATCAACGGCCATGGGCGCGCTCTGCTCCGTGGCCGTTTTGATTCACCGGCCACGAGAGCGGCAACATGCGGCGACTCGTGGCCGTTACGTTTTAAGTCGCCGTAGGGCAAGTTGGCAACTTGCCCGCTTTCGATAAGGAACACCATGACTCAACACCCTCAGGCAGTTCATCAGGGAACTGTCTTCAAAAAACTCCTGGGCAAATACTTTGTCCGCGCGGCGGGGCAGGTCTTCGATTGTTCGATCTCCAACCGCCTCCGCAAAAATCTCATCTACCCCATTGCCGCCCCCACCGACCCCAAACGGCGCGGCAAGCGGGTGCAGGCCGTCAAAGAGATCGCCGTCGTTGACCCGGTTGCCATTGGCGACTGCGTCAGCTTCGTCGAGGCCGACCACGGCACGGGCGTCATCACCGACGTCCTCCCGCGCCGCAACAAGCTGGCGCGACCGACGGCGGAAGTGGCAGGCAAGCACCCACAGGAGCAAGTGATCGTCGCCAACGTTGACCAGGTGGTGGCCGTCTTTCCGGTTCACCCTGATCCTAAGTGGCGCCTGCTGGATCGTTACCTGGCGATGGCCGAAGCTGCCAACATCCCGGCACTGATCTGCCTCACCAAGCTCGACCTGGCCGACGAGGCCGAGCCGCTGACGCTCATTGCCGAAGAGTATGGCCGCCTCGGCTACCCAACTCTGCTCACCAGCGCGGTAGATGGAACCGGCATCGCGTCGCTCAAAGAGGCGTTGCGCGGCAAGCTCTCGGCCTTCATCGGCAAGTCGGGCGTGGGCAAGACGACGCTCCTCAATGCCGTCCAGCCCGGCCTCGGCCTGCGCGTCAACGCCGTCAACACCCACACTGGCGAAGGCAGGCACACCACCTCTCACCTTGAGATGTTCGACCTTGAGTTCGGCGGCAGTGTGGTGGATACGCCCGGCTTGCGGATGTTCAAACTGTGGGATGTCGGCTCCGACGATTTGGCCTCGCTTTTGCCGGAACTACGGCCTTACGTCGGCCAGTGCCAGTTCGGGCTAGACTGCACCCACAGCCACGAGCCGGGGTGCGCGATCAAAGCCGCTGTTGAAAACGGCGGCGTCACCGTCCGACGATATGAAAGTTACCTGGACATGAAAGAGTACTTCAACCTATGATCGATCTTGAATCTTACGAAGAATTGGATCTTCAAACAGATGACCGCCGCCCCCGGCGGGTCAAGCTGAATCACAAACCCAAACAGAACAAATGGGAAGCCGCCGCTTCGCTTTACGAGCCGGACGCCGCCGGAAAGAACGAGCGACTCTTCAGCCCGTCGGTGAACGCGACAAGCGAAGAGATGGGCTGGATCATCGAGCATCTCGGCCAGTTCTATCTTGGCAAGGTTATCGCCGATGTGACCCGGCGGGTGAAGGGCGGCAAAGAAGCCAACGTCTATTGCTGTGCCGCTCACCCCGACTCTGGCCGCGACCTGATCGCCGCCAAGCTGTATCGCCCGCGCAAGTTCCGCGCTCTCAAAAACACAACCGAGTATCAACAGGGCCGGGCCATGCTCGACGCCAAAGGCAACGCCATCAGCGCCCGCGACTGGCGCATGCACAAAGCCATCGCCGGCAAATCGCGCAAGGGGCTGGAGGCGGCTCAGACTTCGTGGTTGATGCACGAATTCACCCTCATGCAACAACTGCACGAAGCCGGCGCTGACGTGCCGGAGCCGCTCAAGCACAACGAGTATGCGCTGTTGATGGAGTACGTGGGCGACGAGACGATGCCCGCGCCGGTGTTGATTGACGTGCCGCTGGATTCCGCCGAAGCCCGCCCGCTGTTTGAGCGGCTGATGTGGAACGTCGAGATCATGCTCTCGTGCGGTTGGGTGCACGGCGACCTCTCGGCTTACAACGTACTGTACTGGAACGGCGCGATCTCGATTATTGACTTCCCGCAAGTCGTCGGCCTGCAAGCCAACCCGTCTGCCCGCGCCATCTTCCGGCGCGACGTGGAGCGGGTGTGCCAATACTTTGCCCGCTACGGCGTGGCGAGCAACCCGCCGCAACTGGCGAACGATTTGTGGCACAAATACACTTCAAAAAAGGAACCGTTAGCATGAACACCACCGCTGTTGTTACCACCGGACAAGACTTTGAATATCGCGACCAGATGGCGGCAACCTGGGACTTGTTTCGCGGCGACACTTCCAACTGGGAAGACCGCTTTCTCTTCCTCGAAGTGATTCGCAAGTACGGCCAGCCCGCCCTCGACGTGGGCTGTGGCACAGGCCGCCTCCTGTTGGATTTCCTCTCGCAGGGAATAGACATTGACGGCGTGGACATCTCCCCGGAGATGCTGGCCCTCTGCCACCAGAAGGCGGCGAAGCTTGGCCTCAAGCCAAACACGTTCCAGCAGAGAATGGAGTCCCTGGACTTGCCGCGCAAGTATCAGACGATCATCGTGCCCTCAAGCTCGTTTCAACTGCTCACCGATCCGGGTTTGGCCGCCGAGGCGATGGGCCGCTTCTTCGCCTACCTTCTGCCCGGCGGCACGCTGGCCATGCCTTTCATGGACATCTGGGATGACGGCAGCCCGACGGAAACAGAGTGGGCACCCAGGGGCGAGAAGGTCAGGCCGGAGGATGGCGCAACTGTGCGCCGCTGGTCGCGGGCCTGGTACGACCTGGCCAATCAGCTTGAGCATACTGAAGACCGCTACGAAGTGACTCTCAACGGCGAAGTGATTGCCTCTGAACTCCACCGCCGCTCGCCCGCCACCCGCTGGTACACCCGCGATCAAGTCATCCGGCTTTATCGCCAGGCGGGCCTTACCGACATTCAGTTCTTCAAGTTCGACGCCGTGATCGCGCCCGCGCTCAAGGATGACAAAACATATCTGGCTGTTGGGCGGTTCCTGTGGAAAGAGGACGAATCTGCCGACAGTGAAAGGCGCTTATGACTGCTGGCAAAATGCATGACGACGAGATGGATACCGACGCATTCCTCGTGGGCCGGTTGCTCGCCGCGCAGTTTCCGCAGTGGGCAGACCTTCCCATCGAACCGGTCCCTTCCGCCGGAACTGACAACGCGCTCTACAGGCTCAGCGATGACATGGTTGTGCGATTGCCACGCATTCATAGGGCCGTTGGACAGGTGGAGGAGGAGCACTTGTGGCTACCGAGGCTTGCCCCGTTCCTGCCGCTCGCCATCCCCGTTCCGCTCGCAAAAGGTGAACCCGGTGAGGGCTACCCCTGGCATTGGTCGGTTTATCGGTGGCTCGAAGGCGAGAATGCGGCCCTCGAGCGCATTGCCGAGCCACGCCAAGCGGCGATTGATTTAGCGCAATTCATAGCTGCCCTGCAACGACTTGATGCAACAGGCGGGCCGCCGCCCGGGCCGCACAACTCCTCTCGCGGCGAACCGCTGGCAAGGCGAGACACGGAGACCCGCGACGCAATTGCCACTCTGCGAGGCACGCTCGATGCCGACACAGTGACCGCTGTGTGGGACGCAGCCATCGAGGCGCCAGCTTGGCACGGCCCGCCCGTCTGGCTCCATGGAGACCTGCAATCTGGGAATCTGCTGGCTGTACAGGGCCGGCTCATCGCTGTCATTGATTTCGGATGTCTGGGCGTGGGTGATCCAGCCTGCGACGTGATGGCCGCGTGGCTCTACCTGTCTGCCGAAACCCGGGACGTGTTCCGTGCAACCCTACAAGTCGATGATGCGACTTGGGCGCGAGGTCGCGGCTGGGCGCTGTCTGTCGGGTTGATTGCCCTCCCTTACTACCAGAACACGAATCCAGTGCTTGCCGGAATAGCCCGACGTGCAATCGCGGAAGTTCTTGCGGACGGATAGACCGCAATCTGAAACTACCGCCCAGAGCAAGGAATAGAATGCAATGACAACAGTCGTCTACAAAGAAAACCTCGACAGCGTGGATTGGACCGAGATGAAAGCGACTCTGCTTCAGGACAATTTCGACAATGGCCGAAACCCGGAGCAACTCAGGCGCTCGTTTGAAAACAGCGCGATCACGTGCATCGCTTACGCCGACGCTCGCATCATCGGCACGGTGCGGGCGCTGTCGGACGGCGTTTGCAACGCTTACATTGTGGACGTGTGGACGCTCTCGGCCTATCGTCATCAGGGCATTGCCAGCAAGATGATGCAAATTGTGTTCGACAAACTGCCGGGACAACACGTCTACCTGTTCACCGACGACGCGGTTGAGTTTTACAAGAAGCTGGGCTTCAAGGATCAGGGCATTGGCCTGGGGAAAGTGGTCGGCCAGTGGTTGGTCAATGATGCGCTAGAATCAGAGTCACACCCCACCATTGCTGAGTCATAAAGCCGAAAGGAAAATGATGACTACCATTGACCGAACCCGATTGAAAGAACGCCTGGCACAAGAAGAACAACTCTTCGTCGAGAAGCACCCGCGCTCGCGCGAACTGTTCGAGCGGGCCAAATCCAGCCTACTGGGTGGCGTGCCCATGAACTGGATGGTGCGCTGGGCGGGCAAGTACCCCGTCTTCGTCAAAGAAGCAAAGGGCGCGCACTTCACCGACGTGGATGGCAACGACTACGTTGACTTTTGCCTGGGCGACACGGGCGCGATGACCGGCCACGCGCCCGAAGCCACGGTGAACGCCCTCGTCGAGCAAGCACGGCATGGCATCACCCTCATGCTCCCCACCGAAAACGCGATCTGGGTTGGCGAGGAACTTGCCCGACGCTTCGGCCTGCCCTATTGGCAGATCGCCATGACCGCCACCGACGCTAATCGTTTCGCGATCCGGCTCGCCCGACACATCACGGGCCGCAAACTGATTCTGGCCTTCAATTACTGTTATCACGGCACGGTGGATGAGACGTTCGTCACCTTGAACGACGGGGTCGCCGGCCCCAGGCAGGGCAACCTTGGCCCTGCAGTGAACCCGGCCACGACGACCAAAGTGATCGAGTTCAACGACCTGGCCGCTCTTGAAGAGGCGCTCGCCCCCGGCGACGTGGCCTGTGTGCTGGCCGAACCGGCCATGACCAACATCGGCATCATCCATCCCGATCCTGGCTACCACGACACCCTGCGGGAGATCACCCGCCACACCGGCACATTGCTGATCATTGACGAGACGCACACGATCTGCGCCGGGCCGGGCGGCTACACCAAAGCCTACGGCCTCAAGCCGGACCTGCTCACCATCGGCAAGCCGATTGCGGGCGGAATGCCCGCCGCAACTTACGGCCTGAGCGTCGAGGTGGCCGAACGAATCCGCAGCGCAACCAGCGTGGAAGATGCTGACACGGGCGGCATTGGCGGCACACTGTCGGGCAATGCGTTGGCGCTGGCGGCGATGCGGGCCACGCTTGAGCACGTGCTCACCGAAAAAGCCTTTGCCCGAATGATTCCGCTCGGCGAACGATTCGGCGAAGGAGTCGAATCAGTGATTCGTGAGAAGCGACTGCCGTGGATTGTGAAGCGGCTCGGATGCCGGGCCGAATATTGGTTCCGCGAGACGCCGCCACGAAACGGCGGCGAGGCTGCCGCCGCGGTGGACGTTGAGCTTGATCGTTTTATGCACCTGTTCGCCCTCAATCGTGGCATCCTGATGACGCCGTTTCACAACATGGCGCTCATGTCGCCCAGCACAACAGCGGAGGATGTTGACTATCACACGAAAGTGTTTCGAGAGAGCGTTGAGGCGCTGGTTGGGTAAGAAAGAAATCACGGATTTATTGAATCCGATCAGCAACTTAGGAGCAATTATGTCTGATGATCAGATTGCCGTAGCGAATGCCCCTGCTATCTCTGGATTGAGTTTTCGCCGCTTTCGAGGCGAGAGTGACTATCCCCATATATTAGCCGTCATTACGGCCAGTGCCGGGGCAGACAAAATCGAGCGCACGGATACCGTTGAAGGTATCGCCAATAATTATAATAACCACCTGACCAACTGTGATCCCTACCAAGATATGATCTTTGCAGAAATCGCGGGCGCGGTCATTGGCTACTCGCGAGGGTGGTGGTGGGATGAACCAGCAACCGGACGAATATATGAATTTGTCGGCTTTCTGGCGCCGACGTGGCGGCGTCAGGGGATTGGTCGGGTGATGCTGTGGTGGATTGAGAATCGCCTTCGTGACATCGCGGCGACACATCCAACGGATCAGGCCAAATTCTTTCAGGCTTCGGCCTCGCAATTTCAAGAAGGCACGACCCTAATGCTGGAGCGCGCAGACTACCAACCCATACGCCACTTCTATCAAATGGTGCGGTCATCACTTGATGACATTCCCGATTTGCCGTTGCCCGAAGGGCTGGAAGTGCGCCCGGCATTACCTGAACATTATCGCCCCATCTGGGCATCTGTTGACGACACCAGTCAAGACGAGTGGGGATATACAAAGTCCACTGAAGAAGATTATCAAGCCTGGCTGACCAACCCTCTCTTTCAACCGCATCTGTGGCAAATAGCCTGGGATCTCGCGACCCAACGAGTTGCAGGGCATGTGTTGACTTTTATCGATCAGGCACAGAACGAGAAGTTCAACCGAAAACGCGGCTATACAGAGGGAATTGGGGTAGATCGGGCCTGGCGGCGTCGGGGCCTGGCCCGGGCGCTGATCGCCCGCAGCCTACAAGCGCAAAAAGCAGAAGGCATGTCCGAGTCTGCTCTAACTCCTGATAGTGAAAACCTGGGCGCAACACGCTTGTATGAGAGCTGTGGCTTTCGAGTCGTTAGGCGCGATACCATCTACCGCAAGCCAGTTTAAGAGCGGGCAACGGAGTGGCGCGTGCGCCAGGCCAACATGCCTTATGGCCAGCGAGTTGCCCTGGCCGAGTATGCGCCAACTGCTGACGCTAAAGTTATCAACCAAGAGGTCACCTTGTCCACAAACAATTCTGTCATTCACGTTTCCAATCTCAGCAAAAGCTACTTTGTGCCGGAGCGCGAGGCCGGGCTGAAGGCGGCCATGCAAAGCCTGGTGCGCCGCAAGACACGCGAGGTGAAAGCGGTTGACCGCATCACCTTCGACATCACCCCCGGCGAGGTCGTCGGCTTTCTCGGCCCCAACGGCGCCGGCAAGACGACGACGCTCAAGATGCTGTCCGGTTTGCTTTATCCGACCGGCGGCCAGTTGAGCGTGCTGGGCCACTTGCCGGAGAAGCGCGAGCGAGACTTTCTCCAGCAGATTACGCTGGTGATGGGCAATCGTAATCAACTGGTGTGGGACATCCCGGCCCTGGACTCGTACGATCTGAACCGGGCCATCTACAACATCCCCGAGGCCGACTTCAAGAAGACCCGCGACGAGTTCATCGAATTGCTCGAACTTGGGCCACTCGTCCACAAACCGGTGCGCAATCTGTCGCTGGGCGAGCGCATGAAGGCGGAACTGGTGGGCGCGCTTCTGCACCGCCCCAAAGTGCTCTTCCTCGACGAGCCGACCCTCGGCCTCGACGTGACCATGCAACGCCGCCTGCGCCACTTCGTGGCCGAGTATAACCAGCGCTACGGCGCAACCGTGCTTCTCACCAGCCACTACATGGCCGATGTCGAAGCGTTGTGCAAGCGCGTCATCGTCATCCATCACGGCCAGATTTTGTTCGACGGCGACCTGAGCACCCTGGTCGAGCGCTTCTCGTCCTACAAAACCATCGGCCTGACGCTCGACGACCCAAGCGTTGACTTGAGCGCTTACGGCGAAGTGGCGGGCCGCGACGGCGAGCGCGTGACTCTGCGTGTGCCCAAAGCCGAAACGTCCCGCGCCACTGCTCGCTTGCTGGCCGACTTGTCTGTGTCTGACCTGACGGTGGAAGACACGCCAATTGACGACGTGATCGAGCGCGTCTTTGCTCAGGCAGCGCCGGCGCAGAAAGAGGCCGTCTCATGAAACGGATGCTCGACTTCTATCTGACCACGATGAAGATCGCCGTCGTGACTCAATTGCAATACCGGGTGGCGAATTACTTTTACATGATCGGGATGGTCGCCGAGCCGGTGATTTACCTGGTCGTTTGGTCAACCGTCGCCAACGCCCAGGGCGGCTCGGTGGGCGGCTATACGCCGGGCGCGTTCGCCGCTTACTACATCGTGTGGACTCTGGTGCGCAATATGAACATCGTCTTCACGCCTTATGGCTGGGAGTGGCGCATCCGGCAGGGCCGCCTGGCCGCCGAACTTCTGCGCCCGTTGCACCCGCTTCACAACGACATCGCTTACTTCGCAGGTTGGAAAGTGGCCGTCATCATTTTGTGGTTGCCGCTGGCCGCGTTCCTGTCGCTGGTCTTCAAGCCAACCTTCAGCCCGACTCCTTTGGGGATCGCCGTCTTCTTCTTTGCCATCTGGGGCGCGTACCTGATTCGGACCATGGCCCTCTCCCTGCTGGGCATGCTCACCTTCTGGACAACGCGCGTGAGCGCCATCTACGAGTTGTATTTTGCGATTGAGCTATTGCTTTCCGGGCGGCTGGTGCCCATGTCGTTGATGCCCGGCTGGGTGCAAAAGCTGGCGAGCTTCCTGCCTTTTCAGTGGACGTTCGGTTTTCCCATTGAGTCGCTCGTCAGTCAGCTCACGCCCACCCAATTGCTCGCCGGCCTGGGCATGCAATTTTTCTGGATTCTGTCTGGCACACTGCTGGTCAACATTGTGTGGCGGTTTGGCATTCGGCAGTTTTCGTCTGTTGGAAATTAATAACCAATAACGAATAACTGATAACTGGTTATTCGTTATTGGTTATTGGCGACGGTGCAACCATGAACACTCTCAAACTCATCTGGATTCACTTCCGCGTTGGCGTGTTGAACGAACTGCAATATCGCGTCAACTTCTTCATTCAATTGCTTCAATCATTCATCGCCCTGGGTACCGGCCTGGTCGGCCTGTCGCTGGTCTTCAGCCACACCGCCGACCTCGCCGGCTGGTCGCGCCCGGAATTGTTGATGGTGATGGGCGTCCACATCCTCACCGGCGGCGTCATCCGCACCGTGATCCAGCCCAACATGGAACGGCTGATGGGCGACATCCAGGAAGGCACGCTCGATTTCGCCCTCACCAAGCCCGCCGACTCGCAGGTTCTCATCAGCGTGCGCGAGTTCCGTTTGTGGCAAACGACCGATTTGGTGATGGGAGCAGTTGTGATGGGCGTGGCGCTTTATGAATTGCAGTTTGCAGTTGGCCCGGGGCAGGCGCTGTCTTTCGCAGTGGCCTTGCTCTGCGGCGCGGCGATGATTTATAGCTTCTGGCTCATGCTCACGACCATAGCGTTTTGGGTGTTGCGAATTGACGAGATGGTCAATCTGTTTCAGGGCGTGTACGCCGCCGGGCGCTGGCCGGTGGGCATTTATCCCGATTGGCTTCGCACGGGTCTGACCTTCCTCGTCCCGGTCGCCTTTGCCGTCACCGTGCCAGCCGAGGCGCTCACCAACCGCCTCACGCCACAAACGCTGCCCGGCGCGGCGACGCTGGCCGTTGCCCTGCTTCTGCTTGCTCGCTGGGTGTGGCGGCGCGGCCTGAGAGCTTACTCGGGCGCGTCGGCATGAAGGGTCAACGGATTTATCAGATTGAACGGATGACGAAAAGTTTTCTTGTCATCATGATCTGCGCTTCGACATTGGCGGCTTGTGTGGGCGAGGAGGTGATTCCGGGTCAGCCGCCGCCCACGCGGGGCGGCGATGTCCCGACCCTCACCGCCCCGCCGGCCTCTCCAACTTCAGCCGATACAGTCGGTCCAGACTTCGACAGCATCGCCGCCTCCAGCGCCGTCTTCGCCAAGTCAGATTGCAAGCCGACATCAATCACGGTCACGGCCACCATTACCGATCCGTCAGGCGTGACGCAGGTGGTGTTATGGTATCGCGTTGGCGCGGCTCAATCGTTCACGCCAATTGAGTTGGAGTCTTTGGGTAATGACAAATACAGGGCAACTGTCAGAGGCCTGGACGTGCCAGGGTCGGAATACGGCCCGTGGGAGTTTTACATTGTGGCCGAGGATGGAGCGGGCAACACCAGCCAAAGCCTGCTCGACACCAGTGTCAGCTTGTTGCCCTGTGTAGGGTAAATAAAGGCCCTCAACTCTTAATCGGATTCTCCGTATCCTTTTTGGCGATTCGTCGGTTTGATTCTACAGCACCATTCACTCCAACTTATTTAGGCCAGAAAGGAGGCGTCAGGGAGAATACCATCGAATTGTTTCCCAGGCTGGCAACTCATCGTCTCAACATAATTCTCACCCCAATCAGGAGGAAGCTATGCAATTGCATTTTCGCGCGCTCCGGCAGACCCGCCGGGCGGCTATCGTGGCCCTTTCGCTCGTGCTCGTCTTAGCGTTGCCCTTGCTCGTCTTCGCCAATGTGCCTGTCACCCAGATCAGTTTCGACACATATACCAACACCACCAGCCAGCACAAAACGCAGGTTGAACCCGACACGTTCTCCTTTGGCAACACCATTGTCATGGCGACTCAAACGGGCCGCTTCTTCGACGGCGGCTCATCCAATATTGCCTGGGCCACTTCGACAAATGGCGGCGCGACCTGGACGGGCGGCAATTTGCCCGGCCTCACCAAGCACGACAACCCGGCCAATCCCTGGGACCGCGCCACCGATCCGGCTGTCGCCTACGACGCCCAGGATAACGTCTGGATGATCTCGTCTCTGGTTCTGCTCGAGGCCGGCGGGGTGAGCGGGGTAGGCGTTGTTACCAGCCGCTCCACCGACGGCGGCCTCACCTGGGGCAACCCAATCCTCATCCCAGACTCCTCCATCGGCGATGTGGACAAGAACTGGATTGCCTGCGACAACACGGCCACCAGCCTTTTCTATGGCAATTGCTATACCGAATGGGATGAATTTAGCGATGGTGACCGAATCTACATGAGCACCTCAACGGACGGCGGCTTGAACTGGGGGCCGCGCCTCAAGCCGGCTAACAATGCCACCGGCCTCGGCGGCCAGCCGGTGGTTCAGCCCAACGGCACGGTGATTGTGCCGGCGGCCAACGCCAACGAAACGCAAATCATTGCTTTCCGCTCCACCAACGGCGGCACAAGCTGGAGCAGCACCGTCACGGTCGCTTCGGCCATAGACCACACCGTGGCCGGCGGCCTGCGAACCGGGCCGTTGCCGTCCGCCGAAATTGACAGCGCTGGCAAGGTGTATGTCGCCTGGCAGGATTGCCGCTTCCGAGCGGGTTGTGCCCGGAACGATATTGTGATGAGCACTTCCAATGACGGCGTCACCTGGTCGGCAGTGACTCGCATTCCAATTGACGCCACCAGCAGCAAAGTTGATCACTTCATTCCGGGCCTGGCGGTTGACAAGGCCACCTCCGGCGCCAGCGCCCACCTGGGGCTGACTTACTACTACTACCCCAAGTCAAGTTGTAGCGCCTCCACCTGTCAACTCAACGTCGGTTTCATTGAGTCGGCGAACGGCAGCTCAAGCTGGAGCGCGCCGACCGCAATTGCCGGGCCAATGAGCCTGAGCTGGCTCCCCAACACCAGTCAGGGCCGCATGGTTGGCGATTACATCTCGACCTCCTTCAACGCCAGCGGCCAGGCGTTTGGGGCGTTTGCGGTTGCCTTTACTCCAACGGCTGGCGGAACAGATTGCGCCACAGCAACCCCGAACTGTAATCAGGCGACGTACACAGTGTCGGGCGGCTTGAGAGGAGCGGCGGGTAGCTTTGTCGTCAACGCCGGCGGCGAGCACGCCATCCCCAGCGCGGCTTCTGATCACGCTTCGGCCAACGCGCCGATCATCACGCGCTAACCCTTCTTCAGCGGAATCTCAATGTTACGCAAAAGCGGGCAGGCGGCCTCCTGCCCGCTTTTTGTTTTCTTCAATCGGGCGGCAACCGAACTATCACCCCCCATTAACCTCCAACGGGGTATAATTTCCCGCAGAGGAAATTAACATGCTTGAAGCCATCCGCAATTTCGCCATCTTTGTGGCCGTCCTGGGCGGGCTGATCTTCTTCCACGAACTGGGCCACTTCATCGCCGCCATCAAGCTCAAAGTCAAGGTCAAGGAATTCGGCATCGGCATGCCCATGCCGCCGCGCCTGCTGGGCACGGCGCGAGACAAGCAGGGCAAGCGCCGCTGGTTCTTCGGCAAGCCGCCAGCCGATATTGATCCCGACGATGTCATTTACTCGCTCTACTGGTTACTGCTCGGCGGCTTTGTGCGGCCCGCCGGGGAGGACGACCCCAACGTGCCGGACGGGTTGGCCGCCTCTTCTAAACGAGTCCGCTTCACCGTGTTGGCCGCCGGGCCGGCGGCCAACCTCCTCATCGGCTTCATCGTCTTCGCCATCGGCTACGCCACCGGCTGGCCGATCTACGATAACAACGTCAAAATCTCCGAAGTCGTCTCCGGCACGCCCGCCGAGGCCGGCGGTCTCAGGCCGGGCGACACGATCCTGACCATCAACGACGAGGCGGTGACCACCAACAACAACCGCCTGAGCGAAGTGGTGGGCCAGAACCTGGGCGTGCCGGTCACGCTCTCTATCCGCCGCGACGGCCAGACGATGAACATACAAGTGACGCCGCGCACCGAGTGGCCGCAAGGCCAGGGGCCGATGGGCGTGGCGCTGGACAGCGGCTGGCAACTGGTCAAGCATCCGTGGCCGCAAGCCTTCGTTCTTGGAGTCAGGGAAGTCTTCTATCAGATCAGCGAAACGATCATGATGCCGGTGCGGATTATCAGCCAGGAGATCAAGGCCAGCGACGTGCGTTTTGTCAGCGTCGTCGGCCTCAAGAGCATCAACGACGCCGCCGTGGACACGGCCATTGAAATCAACGCCTGGTTCCCAATTCTCAAATTCATCGGCACCATCACCGTGGCCCTGGCCCTCACCAACCTCCTGCCTCTCCCGGCCCTCGACGGCGGACGCATTATGTTTGTCCTTATCGAAGCCGTGCGCGGGCGGCGGGTGGAGCCGATGCGCGAGGGCTTTGTTCACGTCATGGGCCTGGCTTTCCTGCTGGCGCTCATGGTCTTCCTCATCATCAACGACATCTTCAATCCCATCTTTCCACGCTGAGTTCCTATGCCCACCAAACACGGCCCCAAAGCCTTCCCCCAGATTCTTGCCGACCTGGCGGATGAAAAATTTCCACCGCGAAAACAAGACCTGCGCGCCCTCTCTGATCTCAACGCCAAACAGGTGGCGGCTTTCGTCGAAGCCTGGCCCAAAATATCAACCGCCCGGCGCTTGACGATCATGAACGATCTCGGCGAACTGGCCGAAGAGACTTTTGATCTGGATATTCGCGCCGTCGCCCGGGCCGTCCTCGACGATCCGGATGGCGAAGTGCGGGCCGGGGCCATTCGCAACCTGTGGGAAGATGAGGGCGTTGACCTGATTGACGCCTTTATTGTCATTCTCAATCGCGACCCGGCCTCCGAAGCCCGGGCCGCCGCCGCCACCGCCCTCGGCCAGTACATCTACCTGAGCCAGATGGAAGAAATAGGCCCGGCCCTGGCCCACAAAGTTGAAGAGGCGCTCCTGGCCGTTTACGACGGAACCGACACCCTCGACATTCGCCGCCGGGCGTTGGAGTCCCTGGGCTTCGCCGACCAGCCCGAAGTGACCGCCGCCATTAATCAGGCTTACACAAGCGACGACGAACAACTGCAGGTGAGCGCCCTGTTTGCTATGGGCCGCAGTTTGAATCGCGAACGCTGGGGCCGGGCCGTGATCGAGAACCTGGAACGTGGCACTCCCAGAATCCGGTTTGAGGCGGCGCGGGCCGCCTGCGAACTGTCGCTGGCCGATGCCATCCCGGCTCTGGGCCAACTCATTCGCGACGATGACCCCGAAGTCAAAGAAATCAGCATCTGGGCGCTGGGCGAGATCGGCGGCGATGACGCCCGCGAGTTGTTGCAGAACCTGCTGGAAGACACCGACGACGAGGAACTGGCCGAGATCATTGACGACGCCCTGGCCAACACCGAACTGATGGACGGCATTGCCGACTTTAGCCTGCTGGGCCTCGACGATGACGACGAAGACGATCCGCGCGCGCGCCAAGCCCGCCTGAATTGACATTGCTCTTTTCCATCCTGCTGAACCAGATCGCGCCGATCCTGCTGGCCGCCGGCGCCGGGTTTGCCATTGGCCGGGCGCAGAAGATCGATCTCAAAACCCTCTCGCGCATCATCTTCTACATCTTCAGCCCGTGCCTGGTGCTCACCTCGTTTACCGAAAGCAACCTGAGCGGCGAGCAATTCGGGCGCATGGCCCTCTTCACCGCCGGAACCGTGGCCCTGCTGGGGCTGGCCGCATTTTTATTTGGCCGCCTGCTCAGGCTGGAGCGTCACACTCTGGCCGGGCTGGTGCTCGTCAACATGTTTGGCAACGGCGGCAACTACGGCCTGCCCCTCAACCTGTTTGCCTTCGGGGAAACCGCCCTGGCCTGGGCCACCATTTATTACGTGGTGAGCACCGCGCTGGTTTACACCGCCGGCATTGTGGTCGCCTCCAGTGGCCGGGCGGCATTGCGCCAGGCGCTGGTGGGCGTTTTCAAAGTGCCGATGATCTACGGTCTTATCCTCGCCATCTTTCTACGATTGATGGGCTGGGAATTGCCCCTACCGATCTTTCGCGCCGTCAAGTTGTTGAGCCAGGCCGCCCTGCCGGTGATGCTGGTGGTGCTGGGCCTGCAACTGGCCGAAGTGCGCCGACCGGAAAATTTGCGCCTGGTGACAACGGCTTCGATCTTTCAATTGGTCTGCGGCCCGCTCGTCGGGTTGCTGATGGCGGCCCTGGTGGGCCTCGCCGGCCCGGCCCGGCAAGCGGCGGTGGTGGAAGCCTCCATGCCCACCGCCGTCATCACCACCATCATCGCCGTCGAATACAATGTTGACCCGGTCTTTGTCACCGGCGTGGTGTTCGTCACCACCCTGCTCAGCCCGCTCACCCTCGCTCCTCTCATCGCCTTCCTTCAATAGTGAACATATGCCTCGCCTGCTTGTCACCCTGTCTCTCTTATCAGTCCTCTTCGTTCAAGCCGCCCGCCCCGCCCAGGCCCAGGTCGGCATCGTTGACGACTCCAACGACGTGATCTACACCTTCGGCGGGCAGATGATCTTCACCCTCGTCGCCCACAGCGAGTCGAACATCATTTCCGCCTTCCTGCTGGTGCAAATCGGGGACGCCGACCACACTGACGTCCTCGAAGTGCCCATCACCCCCTCGCCCCGGATCGAAACCAAATACACCTGGGACTTGCAGGCCCGGCCCATCCCGCCCTTCGCGCCCGTTCATTACTCCTGGCGGCTCACCGACGCCGACGGCCACACCCTGGTGACTGAAGACGCGATCAAAATTTACGAAGACAACCGCTTCAACTGGCAAACCGTCGGGCGCGGCGCCATCAACGCTCACTGGTACAACGGCGACCTGATCTTCGGTCAGGCCATCGCCGACATCGGCTACAAAGCCCTCAACCAGGTCAGCCGTTTCATTGCCGCCCAGTCGCCGCCGGAGATCAACGTCTACGTATACGCCAACATTGACGACTTGCAATCGGGCCTGCGGCTCGGCGGACGCGAATGGGTGGCCGGCCACGCCGACCCGGAACTGGGGGTGGTGCTCATCACCGCCGCCCCCGGCCCCGAAGCCGTGCTCAACCTGGAGCGCGACCTGCCGCACGAATTGACTCACGTCATGATCTATCAGGTGGTCGGCCCCGGCTACGACAACATGCCGCGCTGGCTGGACGAGGGGCTGGCGGCCAACAACGAACTGCAACCGCGCTCCGACCTGGCGCTTGCCCTCGATGCCGCCGCCCGAACCGACTCGCTGATCACCCTCCGCGTCTTGTGCGCGCCCTTTGCCGTGGATCAGGATAAGGCCCTGCTCTCCTACGCCCAAAGCCGATCCATGTCCCGCTATATTCTGGATCGCTGGGGGCCGGGTGAGATGAACGACCTGCTATTGGCGTACCGCGACGGGGCCTCGTGCGAGGGCGGCGTGCAACGGGTGCTCAACGTGAGCCTGGCCGAACTACAAGCCGACTGGCAAAACGATGTGCTGGAAGCCAGCCCGGTCACCAAGTTTCTGCGCGACACCCTCCCGGCTCTGGCCGTCTTCGGCCTGCCGGCCATTGCCATCGCCGCCCTCATCTTCGCGCCCCGGCGAAAACGGTGACGGACGACAACTTTTGTTCATCGTCACTCGTCATTGGTCATTCGTCATTTGTCATTGGTCATTCGTCATTTGTCATTGGTCATTTGTCATTTGCCACCCGAAGGGATCATTTACCATGTCCACTTCAACCGCTCCCACCCTCATCTTCGACCTTGAAACCCAGCTTCTCTCCGACGACGTGGGCGGCTGGAGCAACATCGCCAAAATGAAGCTGGCCTGCGCGGTGACGTATAACCTGACCAGCGGCGAATTTACCGACTATCTCGAAGCCGACGTGGACAAACTGCTGGCCGACTTGCGCACCGCCGGCCTGGTAGTGGGCTTCAACACCCGCCGCTTCGATTATGAAGTCCTGCGGCCTTACGCCGGGAAACCGCTTCAACTGCCCACCCTCGACATGCTGGAGAACATTTATCAAACGCTGGGCTTCCGGCTCTCGCTCGATTCGGTGGCCGCCGCCACCCTCAATCACAGCAAAAGCGCCGACGGCCTGCAAGCTGTAGCCTGGTTCAAGGCCGGGCAGGTGGAGAAGGTGCTCGATTACTGCCGCCAGGACGTGCAAGTGACTCGCGAGTTGTACGACTACGGCCAACAACACAAGCACCTCAAATACCGCGACAAGTTCGGGCGGGTGAAGACCGTGGCGGTCAAATGGTAGAATCCACTCGCCTTCATGCCCGCATTCACGGCCTTGTCCAGGGCGTTTACTTTCGCGACACCACCCGCCAGACAGCGCGCTCGCTCAACCTCACCGGCTGGGTGCGCAACCTGCCTGGCGGCTCGGTGGAAGTGATGGCCGAAGGCCCAAAGCCGGCGCTGGAGAGTCTGCTGGACTTTTTGCGCGTCGGCCCAACCCACGCCTGCGTCGAGCGGGTGGTCTCGGAGTGGGAAGCCGCCAGCGGCGAATTCACCGGCTTCCACGTCCACTGACCCTTTTCCACATGCAAAACAACCATTACCAAATCGAGCGCACCGCCTGGTCAATTCTGATCACGTCCTTTGTGATCTTCTGCCTGCTCGTGGTCTCGGCGCCGCTCACTGCGCGCTGGTATTTGCTCACCACCGAAACCGCGCAGGAGGCTTCGATCACGCTGGTGTCGGGCACGGTGCTGATCTTGTCGCCGGGCGCGGCCCGGCCCGAAGCCGTCATCGAAACCGTGCCCGGCCTCAGCCCCGGCACCGAAATTGAAAGCGACCCGGGCGCGCAGGCGGTGGTGCAGTTCTTTGCGCCCGACGAGACGACGGCGCTGGGGGCGATGCAAATTTACGGCGGCACACGGGCCACCCTCAGCCAGATGCTCTCGCCGCGCTTCATGTGGAGCGCCCTGCCGCACCACATGACGGTTGAATTGCAAAGCGGGCGGGCGCGGGTGAACCTGGAGGAGAACGCGGCTCGCCCGGTGATGATCACCCTCAACACCCCGCACGGCGCTGTCCTGTTGGATCACCCCGGCAGTTATTCGGTCGAAGTCACCGACAAAGGCACGGAAGTGGCCGTGCGCCAGGGGTCGGCCACCGTTTCGGCCCAGGGGCAAAGCCTGACTCTGGCCGCCGACGAGCGCACGCTGGTAATAGCCGGCCAACCGCCGCAAGGCGTCTTTACCGGTGAAAATAACTTGATCGTCAACGGTGATTTTTCAGAGTCGCTCTCCCCGGCCTGGAGCATCTACCAGGATCGCACGCCGGGCGACGTGTTGGGCGAGATCACCCGCGAGACCGGGGCCGAGCGCAACGTGGCGCATTTCCTCCGGCCCGGCCTCAACTGGGGCCGCACCGGAATCCGGCAGGTGATCAACCGCGACGTGCGCGACTACAAAACGCTACGCCTGCACCTGGCCGTGCGCCTGGCCAACCAGAACGTGCAGAGTTGCGGCCAGTACGGCTCGGAGTGCCCGCTGATGGTGAAGATCGAATACACCGACAAGGCCGGCAACAGCCACGAGTGGATACAGGGCTTTTATTATCTGGCCGATCCCAGACTGCCCGCCTCGTGCGTCACCTGCCCGCCGCCGCAGAGTTTGCACCAGCGGGTGGAGCGCAACGGCTGGTATCTTTACGATTCGCCGGAGTTGATCGTGTTGTTCAAGAACACCACCACTGGCGCTGAGCCGGCCATCATCAACGCCATCTCGCTTGAATCTCAGGGCCACGCCTTTGAAACCTTCGTCTCCGAAGTTGAACTGCTGGCCGGGGATTAGTCAACGGATTGAACGGATTTAGCGGATTATGATTCAAATCTGTTCAATCCGATCAATCCGTTGACCCTTTCTCATGCGCCGCTATCTCCTCGGCCTTTTGCTTCCGCTGGCTGTCTACTTCGCCCTCGCCTTGCCTCAACTCGACCTGCCCGGTTTGCACAACGACGAAGCCGCCGAGGCCGGACTGCAAGCCAGCCAGATCATCTCTGGTGGGGCCATCTCCGCCTTTCGCGACGCAGGAATCACTTTAGGCGGTCGCACCTTCCCACTGATGGTGCAGGATTACATCGGCGCGTTCAACGTTTACTTGCCACTGCCGTTCTTCGCCCTCTTCGGTTCAACCGTCTTTGCCTTGCGGCTGTACACGGTGTTGATCGGGGCCGTCACGATTCTTTTCACCTTTGGGTTTGTCACAGAAGCTTTCGGCCAGCGCCCGGCCTTCATCGCCGCCATGCTCTTGGCAACCTCGCCGTCGTTCATCTTCTGGCAGAGGCAAGGCGTGTTCGTCACTTCGCTCACTGCTACGCTGACGATGGCGGCGCTGTGGGTCGGCGCGCTGTGGGCAAAAAGAGGCTCGCCAAAAACAGCGTGGAAACTGGCGGCTCTGCTCGGCCTGATTTGCGGCGCGGGCCTCTACGCCAAACTGCTCTTCATCTGGATCATCGGCGGCATGGTTGGGGCGTTGGCGATCATTAACTTGCTTGTTGTTGCGCGGCAGTTCATTAACGCAAAGACGCAAGGGCGCAAAGACGCAAAGATGATTTCATCGTGGTTTGGCATTCGGGGGCTTGAGCTATTCCCGCGCTCTCCGGCAATGGCCGATTTGGCCGCTTTTGGAATGGCGGCCATCCTCGGCCTGTTGCCGCTCCTGACCTACAACCTGCAAACGGGTGGCACGTTTCTCTCGGTCGGCACGAACCTGGGCACGTCTTATTACGGCGTGAACAATCTCAACTTTGCCGAGAACTTGCGCGGACGGATCGATCAGTTTGGGGCGGTGCTGGCCGGGCGCGACCATTTGTGGTATCTCGGCGGCTCGTTTGGCAACGCCATGTGGGAAACCGCCTTGCGCCTGGCGGCGTTAGCCATCGTCGCCCGCGCCCTCTTTCGCCGCCAACGCTCGCGCGCCCCGCTCGCCCTCCTGCTCCTGCTGGCCTTCGGCGTGATTCAAACCTCGTTCACCGTCTCCGGCCTCTTTCCGACTCACTTTTCGATTTTCGCGCCGCTGTGGCCGGTCATCATCGCCGTCGCTTGCGAGATCGTCTTCGACCCGTTTTATGAGCCGCTGATGATTCACCTCAGCGGCCCGCCGCTCAGTTTTTTTGGAAATTGGGCTTTTGGCTGGTTGGGGTTTTTGAACATGGGCATGACGGTGCTGGCCGTCGGCCTGGGTTTTTTGTGGACACAGGATGTTTTTGTCGTCACCCAATATCATCTGGCGCTCAACAAGAGCGGCGGCCTGGGGCCGCACTCGGATGCCGTGTATCGTTTGGTGGACTTTCTTGAAGAAAACGCCGACGCGACCGCGCCAGTGGCGGCGATGGATTGGGGCTTTGCGCCGCAGGTGCGAATGCTCACGAACAGCAGAGTTGCCCCGCAGGAAATCTTTGGCTACACCTGGGAACCCGACGATGGTTTTTCAGGCCGCCTGGCCGAAGTTGCCACCCAACCCGGCACGCTCTTTGTCTTCCACTTCCCGCAAGAGACCATCTTCCCGCGCCGCGAAGCGTTCGACGCTTACCTTCAATCGCAGGGCTGGCGGGGCGAGCAGGTGGCGATTATTTCGCGGCGGGATGGCGCGCCGGTGTTTGAGGTGGTGAGGGTGAGGCGGTGAAACAAGGGTAACGAGTAGCATCCTGAGCGGAGCGGCGGCGCTGTCCCGCCGCGCAGTCGAAGGATGCGGCTCTCGCGTCAGCACCGCACCCTTCGACTACGGCCTGCAACGAACACGCAGGCCTCTGCTCAGGGTGCTATCGTCAATATCCCCCAGAGTCTCCAGAGTTCAGAGATAACAGAGACCAGAGTTAGAACGGGGACGCCGCCACCCGAAAGCCGAAGTCCCAGTTCCCGTGGCGCAGGCTGCCCATGTTGCGGGCCACACAGCGGGCATCCCTATCGTCGCTGATGAAGGAGCCGCCCCGCAACACGCGCAATCCTTGATCGGGTGCATCCATCACTTCTCGGCCATCTTTGGCTTCGTAAGGATAGTTGAAGTCAGGCTTCTGGTAGTCTTTCCCCCACAAGCTTCGCGTCCACTCCCACACGTTGCCGCTCAAGTCCAACACGTCGTAAGGGCTGGCCCCGCCCGGAAAGCAACCGACGGCGCTGGTGATGTAGAGGCCAGTCTCTCTCGTGTTTGCTCTATCCGGGTCACTGCCGCGTGCTGCTTTTTCCCATTCGGCCTCCGAAGGCAGAACGATGCGCCACTTGCCTTCGCGCAATAATCTAGCTAAAAGCTGCGGCGTGCCATCCCATCTCCTCAATGCTTCAGTCAGCCAGTCACAATACTTGCAAGCTTCGTGCCAAGTTACGTTGACGACCGGATGATTGGGCGGCCCGAGCAAGCTGTCTTCGTTACGCGGCGTGTAGCCGCTGGCCTTCGCAAAGGCCCTGAATTGGGCGACAGTGACAGGATAGCGAGCAATGAAGTAGCGCGGCAGAGTCAACTCGTGCTGAGGTTGTTCTTCTGGTTGAGCATATTCGTCCCATTCTGGGTCACTGCCCATGATGAACGGCCCTTCGGGAATTTCGACGAAACCAAGCAGGGGTTCATCGGGCAAGTACCAAGCGTCGGGGAGAAAGCGCGGGTCGTCCAGTTTGCCTAGAGCGTTTCCAGCGTCGGCGCGTTCGGTGGCGGGCAGTCCACTTCCTAGCAAATTCACAAGGCGCTTCCGCAAGTGGTCAAGGTAAGGCTTTCCGCCGCCAGGCGCATCGTCGCTTTCAACTCTTTCTTTTCCAACAAGCGCGGCGATCTCGCCCGCCCACAACGAGGCACGCTCTGCTTGCAGGCCCTTCTGGTCAGAAAACAGAAGATAAGCGGTGTTGAGCAATTCGTTGAAGTTGCGGCGGTTGTAGAGCAATTCTTCCGCGCCCAGCCTCACGGCCAATTGCCAGTCATCGCCCTCGGCGGCGCGGGCGAACAACTCGCGGGCCACGTCGCGCTGGCCTACAAGATAACACCCGGCCAGATATTCCTGAAAGGTGCGGTGCGGGAAGCTGTAAACTGCCGGTCGGTTCGGCTCGCCACCGCGCCCCACCAACAACCCGGCCCGCTGATCCACGTAATCCAAAAACTCGGCGGCCAGCGCGGCACTGCCAAGATACTCTCGGCTTTCGAGCAAGGTCAGCGCATCGCCGCGCTCCAAGTCAGCCGCTTCCTTCTTGTCGCTTTCGCCCGCGCGCACGAGGTGCGCCTCATAAGCCAACCGTTCCATCGTCGCCCGCAGGCGCAAATCGTCTTTGAGGAAAGCCCGCATCTCCTCGGACGGCCCGGCCTCACCGGTCTTGCGCTTCTGCCAGCGGCGCAGAAGCACATCCACCGCCTGCTTGTAAAGTTGCACCCGCTCCCTCGGCAAGCCGATCTCTTTTTGATGGATCAGGGCCATCGTGGTCAGCATCATCGGGTTGTCGGAGAGTTCGCGCAAATCCGGGCCAAGGGCGGCCTCGGCTAAATTCTCGGCTTTGCTCTTCGCTTCTTCAGCGTCGAAGCGGCTCAACTTTTTCTGGGCGTTGTACCAGGCTGAGGCGAACGATCTCACTTCGTATTCGTCGAACGGGGCTAATATGCGCTCCTGAAAGTTGGGCAGGACGGCCTCGCCCTGATACGAGCGCACCCGGCAAGTGAGAATGATGCGGGCCAGACGATAGCGACCCACCACGGCTTGAACTGTCCGCCGCACCAGTCCGCGCAGGTCGTGCGGCACTTCGTCCAGGCCGTCGAGGGCCAGCAAACACTGACTAGAGTTGAAGGCTTCGCGCAAGCCCGGTTCAAAGTCTTTGGCTTCCAGCCGGGCCAGATCGCTCACCGCCTGATCGCGCACCAGGGCGGCCAGTGTTTCCCGCTGACGATCGCCGGGAAGAGGGTCCAGGTCAAGCGCGGCCAGGGCCGGGGCGAGATCACGCAAGGTGATCAGCACCGGCAACAAGTCCTTCGGGATTCCATCTGGCGCTTTGCCGTCGGCCAGTTGGGCCAGCAGTTCGCGGACGAAGGTGCTCTTGCCCGACCCCGGCCCGCCGAGCAGAGCCAGCTTCGGCGATTGAATGGCGGCTTCCAACGTCGTGAGCGGGCGATGGTCTTGATTAACTAACACGGCTCCTTTATGCCACTTCTCTTTCTTGACAACGGCTTTACCTTGCTGCCTACGCTTCTCGCTGTTTCTTTTAGTCAATGGCTTTGGAAAAGGCGCGGTCGTGTCCAAATCAATATACACATCTTCGAGCGTGATCTCTTCGTCCGCGCCTTCTTCGCCGCCGAGCGCGGCCAGCGGCAAGGCTTTACAGGCGCGGCTGAGGTTGGCGAGGTAGCGCTTGCGGGCCACCGTTGCGTCGTCGGCTTTCGGCGCTTGAACGAGAGTCGCGCCCGGCGCGACGTAAGTTGCATTCGGCGCCAACGTCACCTTGTCGCGTCCCGTCACATCGCCGCTTCCTACCGTGAGTTGGCCGCTGTTGTCTATTCCGCCCTGCCGCTGGCTCACGTTGATTTGGGCCAGCAGGACATCACGTTTGGCGCGAAGCGGGGCCATCATAGCCTCAAGCTGTTCGTCGGGCAGGCTTCCGCGCAGAGCTTCCAGCGGTTTCAACGCCGCTTCAATTTTGCCGAGTTCGTCGTCGGGGGTGGGAGTGGTCATGGGCAGAAACCTTTGCTGGCCGGGCGGGAGAACAGCGGATCAACCGAATTCGACGGATTCTGATCCGCTAAATTCGTCCGATCCGTTGTTCTAAACATGCCAGAAGTATAGCGAAGGCTGAAAGAGGGGGCAAATGCGAAAATTGGCCGCGAGCAGAGAGGCGGTAGGTTGGGCGCTCTAATCCGCCAAGCGGCTTTGTTCTGCACATTACCTTTTGTTCTGCCGGGAAAGTTCCCCAGCAGGATCAAGGGCAACTAAGAACCAAAGATAGCGGGCGGATTAGACGCCCTCAAAAGAGCACGGATTCTCGGAATGGGCGGATACGATCCGTTCACGCTTTGCGCGAGAATCCGTGCTATGAATCAAAAACGCCGGGCCTCTTCCCGAAACCCGGCGTCTCAATCCTCAATCCAAAATCAGAAATCTAAAATCAGAAATTTCGCGCCCCCACAATCTTCGGAATATCCGTCATCGTCCCGTCCTCCAGCCGCCAGGCTTCGTTGGGGAAGAACGACGAGGCCGAGAGGACGAAGGCGAAGGCCGCGCCCAGGCCGGGCAGGTCGCGCAGGCGTTTGTAGTAGTTCACGTACTGCTGGCCCTTGATGCGGGTGTTGGTGTTGTCGGTCGGGTTCGAGAACTCGGTGATGAACAACAGCTTGCTCGGGTAGCGTTTTCGGTACTCTTCGTACACCAGGCCGCCGGTCGGCGCGAGTTGATCCGAGTCGCTCACCCAGTAGCAGTGGCAGGCCACCCAGTCGGCGGCTGAACGAATGGCTTCGTCGCCCTGGCCCAGGAAGGCCCACGAGTCTACCCGCTGGCCGCTGATGCTCGCGCCCGGCGAGAGGCCGGGGTAGCCAAACTTGGCCTCAGGGTATTTGGCTTTGAGGCGGTTGACCACGTCCTTGAACCAATTGCCAAACTCGCGGCCATCCTGCCACGAAAACTTCCAGCCCTCCAGTTGCAGGTTCGGCTCGTTGTGCACTTCAAAGTAGCGCACGCCCCGGTTGTAAAACTGGCCCATGTCGAACTCGACCCACGAGGCAAACTCGTCCGAGCGCACCGTGCGGCCCCGGAAGTCGGCGAAGAGGCGCACCATGACGAACATATCATTCTTGATCTGGCGCAGGCGATCCAGATTCTCCGGGCGGCCCGACGACAGCAGTTTAATGGCTTCGACGCGGGACGTTTGGAGGACAGGGTAATCGGCTTCCATCAATGGGCCGTCGGCCCGGCCATTGACTCCCACCAGGCATTTGCCGTAGGCCCAGCCAAAGGTGTTGGCCGGCGGCGTTACTGTGCCTGAGTCCTGCAAAAAAGGAGTCGGGTCAATGATGTCGTTGGGATAGTTGGTGAGGCCGGAGGCCGTCGCCCCCTGTTTCTTCAGCGTCAGGTGCAGGTGACTGCCGGTGGAGTTGCCGGTCGAGTCGGCGATGCCGATCTTGTCGCCGGCCTTTACCTGCTGGCCCACTTGCGCCAGCGCCTGCTGGAAGTGAGCGTAGATCGTCTGGTAGCCGTCGCGGTGCTGGACGCGAACGTGAATGCCGTAGGCGTGCGCGGCCCCGTTCGCCAACTTGCCGTCGGCGTTCACCTGAAAGACGGTTCCGTCGGCGGCGGCGTAAACGTTGGCCCCCATCGGGGCGCGAATGTCCAGGCCCTCGTGGCCGGGCAGGCCGAAGCGGCGGTAGATGTCCGGGTTGACGCCGAAGGGCTGGGTGATTTTGGGGAAGTCGGTCGGCCAGCGCAAACTAAAAGGCGCAGAGTCCACTTTGGTGGAGGCCGGCGGCCCAAACTGCTGATCGTTGGTGATCCGAGTCGCCAGGGCGTTCTTGAAGTCGTCGGGCGAACCGGCGTCAACCACGTCCAGCTTCAAGTTGGGATAAGTGTTCTTGAACCACTGGACGATGTCACGGCCAAAACCGTCGGGCGTGTTGGCAATGGTGATCGTTTGACTGGGGGCGTTGAAATGCGCCGCCGTCTCCGGATCGGGGGTGAGGTTGGGGCCGAACTTGAGGACGTAATCTTTGGCGGCGGCCACCCAGGCGTAGTAGTTCTGTTTCGGGAGGAGGATGATTTGGGGGTCGGGCATAAGAACTCTCCTAATCAGACAATGGACGACAGACGAAAGACGACGGCTATCGTCTGTCGTCCATCGTCTTTCGTCATCGAATATAACGCCTGAGGCCAATCTCTGCCGCAATGCCTACGTCCACCCCGTTCTCGTCGCGCCAGGCCCAGCGCGGCGACTCAAAGGAGTTGGAGGTGGAGACGACGTAGGACACTGCGCCGCCCAGGCCGGGCACGTGGCGCAGAATGCCGTAGTAACGCGCATATTGATCGGCGACGGTGTGCTTGGGCTGGGTCGGGTTGCCGAACTCGGTGATGAACAACAGCTTGTCGGGGAAGAACTCGCGATAGAGTTGCCAGGTGAAGCCGTGAATTGGCTCGGTCATCTCGCGGTCGTTGACCCAGTAGCCGTGCACGGCGATCCAGTCGGTGCGGGCGGCGGCCAGCGCGGCCTCGCCCAAAAATTGGCGCATGGCCTGGCGGACATTATTTATATTATTGCCCGGCGAGAGGCCGGGGAAGCCGTACTTTTTGCCGGGCCATCGCTCCTTGTAAAGCCGCACCACTTCATCAAACCAACTGCCGAACTCTTTGCCGTTCGTCCACCACCCGCCCAGCCCTTCGATGACCAGGTTCGGCTCGTTGTGGACTTCGATGTATTGGATGTTCGGGTCGTAGTCGAACAGCCGCTGCAGGTCGTTGGCGGTGGCGTCGAAAAATTCCTGCGGGCCGATCCGCCTGGCCCGCCCGTCGTCGTTGAAGTTGAGAATGGGCCGCAACATGATGAACAGGCCCGGATTGATGGCCCGTAACCGTTCGAGGGTTTTGGGCGTGGCGGAACTGGTGAGCTTGATTGCTTCGAGTCGCGCCTTCTGAGCAATGTCGAAGTCCACGCCCTGCAGTTCGCCGTCCGAGCGGCCATGCAGGCCGATGAGGCTCACGCCCGGCGGCCACTGTTGCGCCCAGTCGTATTCGGTCTGGAAGCCGAAGCGCAGGCCGTAGTAAACGCGCGCGTGCAGAATCTCGGCCAGCACTTCGGGCGTAGGCGCGGTCAGCTTTTCCAGCGCCGGCTTGCGCGGGTTCTGCTTGATCATCGTCCACAGGTCGTCAGGCCAGGAGTCCGGCTCCACCAGAGTCAGGCGCTCAAAGTCGGGCCGCTGGGCGTCGGCGTAATCGTGCGAGATGAACACGCCGGGGAAGTAGGCGGCAAATTCCAAGACGGCGGCGCCCCAGGTTGCCACGTCGGCTTTGGTGTTGCCGGGCACTAAAAAGAGTTGCTCGATCCGTTGTTCGGGCATCAGCTGAATCCCAACCCGCGTTCTTTGAGCGACACAAAACGCTGACTGCCGATGATGAGGTGATCGTGCACCGGGATGTCGAGCAGGCGGCCGGCTTCCACCATGAGGCGGGTGACGGCTACGTCGTCGGGCGAGGGTGAGGGGTCGCCGCTGGGGTGGTTGTGAACGACGATGATCGAGGCCGCATTTTGTTTCACCGCCTCGCGGAACAGTTCGCCGACGCGGATCATCGAAGTGTTGAGCGAGCCTTTGTAAACGTCATCCATCTTCATCAAACGATTGCGGGTGTCGAGCAGGATGACCCTCACGATTTCCTGATCGAGGGCGCGCATTTCGTACATGACCAGGTTGGCGGCGTCGGCGGGAGAGTTAATGACGGGTTTTTCCTGCGGGGAGGCCGCCGCCATCCGCCGGCCCAGTTCCACTGCCGCTTTTAGTTGGGCCGCCTTGGCCGGCCCGATCCCTTTGACCTTACAAAGATCGCCGTAAGATAATTTCAACAAACCCACCAGCCCGCCGTGTGTTGAGAGCAGGCGCTCGGCCAGCCGCACCGCATTTTCGCCCCGCATCCCCACTCGCAACAAGATTGCCATAAGTTCGGCATTATTCAGCGCCTCCGGCCCGGCCTGCGCCAGCCGCTCGCGGGGCCGGTCTTCCGAGGCCATGTCGCCGATGCGCGGCATGAACGTTGTATCCGATTCAGGCTGGGTTGTCATGTGCCGTGATAATACTTCGGAGTGAGAGAGAGGTCAAATGAGGTTTCGCCAGAAGTTCGGGCGGCACGCTCCGCGAACTACCGCCCAAACAAAAGTAGGCGACAAAGTTTCACTGTATAATCTCGCCATGTCCTTCGACCTGCCTGCCATTCTCAACTACGTGCGCTACGGCGTGGCCCTGTTGGGGGCCTTCATCGCCGCCCTGTGGCTCTCGCTCGTCATCTGGACGTTCCGCGATATGCGCTCGCGCTCGCGCGACATCTTCGCCCAGTTTTTGGCGGCGCTGGTGGTGGCGGTGCTCAACATCCCCGGCTTCATCGTGTATTTGATTCTGCGCCCGCCGGAAACCCTGTCTCAATCTTACGCCCGTTCGCTGGAAGAAGAGGCGCTCCTGCAGGAGATCGAAGAGCGCCCCACCTGCCCCGGCTGTAGCCGGGCCGCCAAACCCGACTGGAAGATTTGCCCGCACTGCCAGACGATCCTCAAAAAGGTGTGTAGCAATTGCGGCAAGTTGCTCGACCTGAACTGGAACGTGTGCGCCTCGTGCGGCACGCCTGCGCCGGGGCGGGAGGCCAGAGCAAACTTTGAGACGGAAGAGGAAGAGACGGAGAAGGCATAACAAAAGCGGGTGTCGCGTGACACCCGCTTTTTCTATTTGCCTTCGATCTCTTTCAACGTCGGCGCCAGTTTTGGCAGTGGGTCTTCCCAAAGCCAGCTTGCTTTGAGCCAAAACCCTGGCAACACGGCCGAGTGATAAACCCCTTCGGCGTTCAAAGGAACCGGCTGATATTTGCCGTCAGCGCCCAACTGGTAAAAGTCGGCCCGGCGGCGGCGCGGGCGAGGGTCAATGATCCAGTATTCGCGCACGCCAGCTTCTTCGTATTCTTCAAACTTGTCTACCCGGTCACGATTCACGCTGTCTTCAGAAATGACTTCCACTGCCAGGTCGGGCGCTCCATCAAAGTATTTTTCAGTGACGTGCTCTAATCTTTCTTGCGCGACAAAAAACACATCCGGTTCGCGCCCTGAGCCTTCGGGAGAGAGTTTCACCTGCATCGGCCCAGCAAATACCTCACCCAAATTGCTAAGATCAGCAAAGTCTTGAATGAGCCGGATCAAAAACCCCACAAGTCTTTGATGAATGGTGTGAGCAGTCATATAAACAAAAACCTCCCCTTTGACCCATTCGGCGTGCATATCTTCACCCGCCCACGCCAGGAATTCGTCGTATGTCATTTTAGGCCGTGTGCCCGGTTGGGCTTCGGTTATGAGTGTTGCAGGTGGGGCTTGTGTTGCCATCTCGGCCTCCTTTCCATGACGATGATTGTACAACGAAAATGGCTACTTCTTCAGCGCCGCCCGCCCCAAATACTCCGCCGAGTCGCCAAGCTCTTCCTCAATTCGCAATAGCTGATTGTATTTCGCCACCCGGTCGGAGCGGGCGGGAGCGCCGGTTTTGATCTGGCCCATGTTGAGGGCCACCGAGAGATCGGCAATCGTGGTGTCTTCAGTCTCGCCGGAGCGGTGCGAGGTGACTGCCGTCCAGCCGTTGCGCTGGCAGATCGTCACGGCCTCAATCGTCTCGGTCAGCGAGCCAATCTGATTCACTTTGACGAGCAGGGAGTTGGCGACGCCTTCCTTGATCGCCCGCTTGACGCGCTCCGGGTTGGTGACCAGGAGATCGTCGCCCACCAGTTGGAGGCGGTTGCCCCATTGATCGGTCATCAGCTTCCAGCTTGCCCAGTCGTCCTCGGCCAGCCCGTCTTCAATCGAAACAATCGGATACTTCTTGATCCACTCGCCCCAGAAAGCCACCATCTCCGCGCCCGTCAACTTCTTGCCTTCTTTACGCAAGTTGTAAGTTTTGGTTTCGGCCTCGTAAAGTTCAGAGGCCGCCGGGTCGAGGGCGATGCTGAGTTGGTCGCCAGGCTTGTAACCTGCGGTCTCAATGGCTTTGAGGATCACTTCGATCGCTTCTTCATTCGTCTTGAGCGCGGGCGCGTAGCCGCCCTCGTCACCGACGAGGGTGGTGTAGCCTTTGTCTTTGAGCACCTTCTTGAGCGCGTGATAAACCTCCGCGCCCCAGCGCAGGCCTTCGGCGAACGACTGCGCTCCGAGCGGCATGACCATGAACTCCTGAAAGTCGGTGGACTGCCAGGCGGTGTGCGCGCCGCCGTTGAGGATGTTGAGCATGGGCACCGGCAGAACGTGGGCGTGCGTGCCGCCAAGGTAACGATAGAGCGGGAGCGAGAGCGAGTTGGCCGCCGCTTTTGCGATAGCAAGGCTCACCCCCAAAATGGCGTTGGCCCCCAACTTGGACTTGTTCGACGTGCCGTCCAGTTCGAGCATGAGCGCGTCGAGGTCGCGCTGGTCGAGCGCGTCCAGGCCCACCAGTTCGGGCGCGATGGCCTCGTTGACGTTGGCAACCGCCTTGAGCGTGCCTTTGCCACCGTAGCGCCCCTTTTCTCCGTCGCGCATTTCCAGCGCCTCGTGTGCGCCGGTGGACGCTCCGGACGGAACCGCCGCCCGCCCCCACGCGCCGTCGGCTAAACCGACTTCCACTTCCACCGTCGGGTTTCCCCGCGAGTCCAGAATTTCACGCCCGTGAATCGAAATAATTGTCGTATCCATTTTTCAGTCTCCGTGTTTTAGATGGATGAAATAGTGCGACACCCATTATAATCCCGCCCATGACGACGCTCTCCATTGCCCCAACCGACGAACGCGACCGCCATCGTTACTACATCACGATGACGCCTGTCCGGGCAATCGCCACTTTTCTCATCACCCGATTCCTGATCCATCCCGTGATGAAAATCGAAGTGCGAGGCTACGAGAACGTGCCGCTGACCGGCCCGCTCATCATCAGCGGCAACCACGTCACCAACTTCGACGTGTTCCCGATGCAGATTTCAACTCTGCCGCGCACCATCTGCTTCATGGGCAAGGCCGAGTTGTTCAAGAACCCGGCGCTGGGCTGGCTCATTCGCAACCTGTGCGCCTTCCCGGTTTTTCGCGGCGGCGGCGACAAGTGGGCGCTGAACTTTGCCGAGCGTGTTCTGCTCGAAGGCCAAACACTTGGCATCTTCCCCGAAGGCAAACGAAGCAAAGGCAAAGGTTTGCAACAAGCCAAGACCGGCGCGGCGCGCTTTGCTCTTGCCGCCAACTCGCCCATTCTGCCGCTCGCCATTGTTGGAACCGACCGGCTCTTCAAGCCCTGGTATCGCCCCACGCCAGTCACCGTCAACATCGGCCAGCCAATTTACCCGCAGGCCGACGACACCACCGACTCGCTCACCGAACGCGTTATGCGCGCCATCGCCGCCATGTTGCCGGAAGAGTATCGGGGCGTGTATCGGTAAGACTTCAACCTCATGCGCTTTCGACTCAAGTGGTGGCCGCCTCTGTTGATGGCGGCCTTGTTCTTAGCGGCTTGCGCCTCCTCCAGTAGCAGTTCAGTCGTCATCAACGAAACCGCCGTGCCGCCCGTCCCCACTCTCAACCCGGATCGCGCGGCCCAGGGTGAGCAACTTTACGCCCAACACTGCGCCAGTTGTCACGGCGCAAACCTCGAAGGCGCGCCCGACTGGAAAAGGCCGCTGGCCGACGGCTCCCTCCCGCCGCCGCCCCACGACAGTTCCGGCCACACCTGGCACCACACCGATTCGCTCCTCATCACGATCATCGCCAAAGGCGGCCAGGCCGTCTACGATAACGCCAAAATGCCCGCCTTCGGCGACAAGCTCGCCGAAGACGAAATTGTCGCAATCCTGGACTTCATCAAAAGCAAATGGGGCAAAGACGAGCGCGAGTTTCAGTGGTGGGTTACCTACACGCAGGGCGAATAGCAATGATCGGTGCGCGCGCATTCCGGCGGGCGTGAAGCGGGCAACCAGCCAGGAGCAAACCTGACAACCTTTGGTAGAATTACCTGCATGACGACTATCACTACCACCCCCACAAAAACTACTGGTCTCGACACGTCACAGGCGAAAAGTCTCGGCGGCCTCGGCTTCGATTGGCTCATGGCCGCCCTCGGCGCGTGGCTGATCGGCGGACTCTACCTCGACGGCTGGGCGCACACCCACAACCCGAATCTCGAAACTTTCTTTACACCCTGGCACGGCGCGCTTTATTCCGGGTTTCTGATTCAAGCGGCTGTTCTGGCCGGCCTGTTCGTTCGCAACCTGCGACGCGGCCATTCGTTCACGGCGGCCATGCCAAGCGGCTACGGCCTCTCGCTCCTGGGCGCGGCCATCTTCATGGTCGGTGGTGTCGGCGACATGATCTGGCACATTCTCTTCGGCATCGAGATCGGCGTCGAGGCCCTCCTCAGCCCAACTCATCTCATGCTGGCGTTCGGCGGCGTGTTGCTGATCACCGGCCCTCTGCGCGCCGGTCTCAAACGCGCCAACGACGCCTCGTGGCTTTCGTACTTCCCGTTCCTCATTTCAGCCACCCTCCTGTTTTCGATCCTCACCTTCTTCACCGACTATGCCAGCCCTCTCGGCGGAACCTGGATCACCAGCGTTGACCGGCCCGGCCAGGGCTACGTCTTCGTCACCCAGGCGCTCGGCATCACCGCCTTCCTGTTTCAGTCGGCCCTGCTCACAGCCATCGTCCTGGTATTGATCCGAAACCACAAACTCCGGCCCGGTGCGCTGACTTTCATGCTGACGATCAACTCCGCCTTGATGGTGGTGATGCACGACATATTCTTCGGCGCCAACCCGGCTTTGCTGTTCGTCACCGGCGTCCTCGCCGGGGTAGCCGCCGATGTGTTAGTGTGGCGGCTCAAACCTTCCATCATCAACATCCGCGCCCTGCGGCTCTTCTCCGCCGCCCTGCCCGCCATCCTCTACCTCTTCTACTTCCTCGCCGCCCTCTTCACCGTTGGCTTGTGGTGGAGCATCCATCTCTGGACGGGCGCTGTGGTGCTGTGCGGCGTCATGGGCTGGCTGGTGAGCTATCTTGTCGTTCCGTCCAACGTCGAGAAGGTGAGCCTGTTTGAGTAACTTACCTTACACAGGTGCCGCACCCTTCGACTGCGCGGCGACCCTTCGACTTCACTTCGTTTCGCTCAGGGCCGCCGCTCCGCTCAGGGTGCTTGCGTAAGGTGAGTGAGTAAATGGCCGTGATACAATCACGCCATGCCCGACCCAATCTACCTCGATTACGCCGCCACTACCCCGGTTGACCCCGCCGTGCTGGAGGCCATGTTGCCGCACTTCCGCGACAACTTCGGCAACCCGTCGTCCATCCATCGCTGGGGCCGCAACGCCGAAAAGGCCATCGAAGAGGCCAGACGCGACATGGCCGCCGTCCTCAACTGCGAGCCGAACGAAGTCATCTTCACCTCCGGCGGCACCGAGTCCGACAACTACGCGCTTCGCGGCGCCGCTCACGCGATGCGCGAAGCCGGGCGCGGCAACCACCTCATCACCACCGCCGTCGAGCATCACGCCGTTCTGCACACCGCCCGCCAGCTTGCCGAACACTACAACTTCGACCTAACGATCCTGCCCGTTGACGACTGTGGCCGCGTCCGTCTCTCGGACGTGGAGGCCGCCGTCCGCCCCGACACGATTCTGATTTCGGTAATGACCGCCAACAACGAGATTGGCACGATCCAGCCCGTCGCCGAGATCGCTCAACTCGCGCGTTCACATGGCATCATCACACACACCGACGCGGTGCAGGCCGCCAGCCAGCTTGAGATGGACGTGCAAAAGCTGGGCGTGGATATGCTGGCCCTCGGCGCGCACAAATTTTACGGGCCGAAGGGCGTTGGCGCGTTGTACGTTCGCAAAGGCACGCCGCTTATTTCGACTCAAACTGGCGGCGCGCACGAACAGGGCCGCCGCGCCGGAACTTCCAACGTGCCTTACATCGCCGGTTTAGCCGCCGCCCTCAAATTCACCGTCGCCCGCCGTGAAGCCGACAACGCCCGCTACCGCCGACTGCGCGACCGCCTCATCTCTGCCCTCACCCAGATTCCAGATTCGCGCCTCACCGGCCATCCGGCAGAGCGCCTGCCCAACAACGCCTCGTTCGTCTTCCGAAACATTGACGGCAATGAACTGCTGATGCGGCTCGACCTGGAAGGCATCGCCGCCTCCTCCGGTTCGGCCTGCAAGACCGGCGACCCCGAACCGTCCGACGTGATCCTGGCCCTGGGCTACGACCGCAGTTGGGCGCTCGGCTCGCTCAGGCTGACGGTTGGCCGTCCGACGACGGAGGAGGAGATTGAGCGGGCGGTGGAGGGGGTGACGAGGGTGGTGGGGCAGATGAGGAGTTGAAAGTGAACTTGAAGCAGATTCTTGAACAATTGGCAGACAAGAAAGCGGCGCTTGACGCCCATCGCCCTCTGTCGGCCTCTGCCGCCGCTCGTCTAAAGGAATACTTTGATGTAGAGTGGACGTATCACTCGAACGCCATAGAAGGCTCTACTCTCACGCTTCGCGAAACCGAGGTTGTGTTACATCAGGGCATTACTGTTGGCGGCAAGACATTGCGCGAACATCTTGAGGCTATCAATCATAAAGACGCGATAGACTTTGTAGAGGCCTTAGCGAACGGCGCAGAGCCACTCACTGAGCATAATCTGCGGCAAATTCACGCGCTGGTTTTGAAGGGCATTGACGATGAAGAAGCCGGGCGTTATCGCCTCGGTCAAGTTCGCATCAGCGGCTCCGAGTACGTTCCTCCTGATGCGTTAAGTGTACCAGCGTTGATGCAGGAATTCATGTCTTGGTTGAATGGCGATGGTCAAAAACTATCTACCATTGAACGAGCGGCGTTGACTCATTTCCAACTAGTGCATATTCACCCTTTTGCCGACGGCAATGGTCGCACAGCCCGCCTACTGATGAATTTGCTACTCATGCGCGACGGCTACCCGCCAGCCGTCATCCGCCGTGAAGATCGGCTTGCTTACTATGACGCGCTTGATCAAGCCCATACAGGTAACACTGAACCGTTCACAGTAATGATAGCTGAAGCGACAGACCGTTCATTAGATATCTTTTTAGCCGCATAAGTTGCTGAAGATTGCTTTCTTGCAAGGCGAAATGCCAAAACCAAAAACTTTTGACGACCTGCTCACCCAACCCGATCGCAAACTTCTCGCCAGCCTGACGACCCCGGCCAAAATTCAAGCCTTCCTCGATACGCTGACTTATAGCTCGGAAGACATCTATCGTTGCCCGCTCCGGGTTCTGCGCGACGGCATCGGCCACTGCTTTGACGGCGCATCCTTCGCCGCCGCCGCCCTGCGCCGGCTCGGCCATCCACCGCTCATCATTGACATGCTCCCCACCAACCGCGACGACGACCACATGCTGGCGCTCTACAAACGCGACGGCTGCTGGGGCGCGGTCGCCAAGTCCAACTTCGTCGGCCTGCGTTAGTTGATGATGGCCGAGGCAGTGGAGCGCTCGTTGGATATCTTCCTCGCCGCCTGACCTTTGGGATTTGGAGTCTGGGATTTGGGAGTTAGACCGCGTGTGGTCGTCGCCATGTCGGGCGGCGTGGATAGTTCGGTGGCCGCGGCCTTGCTCGTCGAGCAGGGCTACGACGTGATCGGGCTGATGATGCGCCTGTGGAGCGAGCCGGGCAAGGAGGCTTACAATCGCTGTTGCACGCCCGACGCGATGGGCCACGCCCGCCATATCGCCGAGTCGCTCGACATCCCGTTTTACGTGGTGGACACGAAGGATGTTTTCCACGACACAATCGTCAACTTTTTCATTGACGGCTACGCCAGTGGCGTCACGCCCAATCCTTGTATGGAGTGCAACCGCCACATCCGGTGGGAGTTTTTGCTCAACAAGGCCCTCTCCTTCGGCGCAGAATTTCTCGCCACCGGCCACTACGCCCGCGTGCGCGCCGTCGCCGACGGCCCAATTACTATTCCCACTCCGCTTCGCTCCGGGGACTGTCGTTACCAATTACTAAAATCCATTGACGACAAAAAGGATCAGTCTTACGTCCTCAGCGTGCTGGGCCAGCGCCAACTTCGCCACGCCATGTTCCCGGTTGGCGGCTACACCAAAACCGAAATCCGCGAGCTGGCGCGCAAGTTCAACCTGCCGGTAGCCGAGCGGCCCGACAGCCAGGATTTGTGCTTCCTGGCCGACAACGACTACCGCCGCTTTTTGACCGAGCATGCGCCGCAAGTCGCTCAACCCGGCCCTATCGTAGACAGTTCAGGCAATGTGCTGGGCGAACACAAGGGCCTGGCGTTTTACACTATCGGCCAGCGCAAGGGCATCGGCCTCGCCGCCCGCGAGCCGCTCTACGTGTTGGGTGCCGACCCGGCTCGCAACGCCCTCGTCGTCGGCGTCGAGTCTGAGCTTGGGCAAACGACGATGCGCGTCGGGCGCATCAACTGGGTGTCGGGCGTGCCGCCGGTTGAACCGTTTGAGGCCGACATCAAAATTCGTTACAAGGCCCAGCCCCGGCGTGGGCGGATCACGCCGCTCGACGACAAACGGGCCGGGGTGACGTTTGAAGCGCCCATGCGCGACATCACTCCGGGGCAGGCCGCCGTGTTTTACGATGGCGACGTTTGCCTGGGAGGAGGAATCATTCAACGATGACAACCGGAGCATATCTTCTAGCCTTCATCCTTTCCACGCTTTACGGCGCGGGTTTTCACCTGTGGCTGGGCGGCAGTTCGCGGCGTCTCCTGCTGTATTTGCTGGCGGGTTGGGTGGGCTTCGTCGTCGGCCACTTTGCCGGCGGCTTCATTGGCTTCACCTTCATGAGCGCCGGCGCGCTTCACATCGTCCCGGCCAGCCTGGGCAGCATCATCGCCCTGTTCACCGCCAACTGGCTGGCCCAGCGTGGCCGTGAGCCTGAATCACGAAGTTGATTTATCCGGTATAATCGCAATTGCAATGTCAACCGGAACCCCGCCTTCACAACCCACACCAACACCTCCACCCACCAGTTCTGACCTCACCCCGGAACAACGGCGGCTGGCCTTGATTGCCATCGTAATGACGCTGATCGTTGTCGCCGGGATCGTGGCGGCGGTGTACTTCATGGTGCAAAACCCGTCGGCCACCACCGTCATCCGCGACATCTTCATCATCTTCATGGCCGTCGAGTCGTTGTTCATCGGCTTTGCCCTGGTCATCCTGATGATCCAACTGGCCCGGCTCACCAACCTGCTCCAACACGAGATCAAGCCGATCCTCGAAAGCACCAACGAGACGGTGAACACGGTGCGCGGCACGGCCATCTTCGTCAGCGAGAACATCGTCGAGCCGGTGATGAAGCTCAACGGTTACGTGGCGGCATTGTCCAAATTCTTCGATCTTATCAACGTGATAAAGAAGTAAAGGAGAACCCTCATGTCAAACAACAGTAGTGACGATATTGGCGCTTTCCTCACCGGCTTTGTGGTCGGCGGTCTGGTAGGCGCGGCCGTGGCCCTCATCCTGGCCCCGCAGTCGGGCGCGGAGACCCGCGAACAGATTCGGCAGAAGGGCATTGAACTGCGCGAGCAGGGCGAAGAGTCGCTGGCCGAAGCCCGCGCCCGCACCGAGGCCGCCGCCGCCGAAGCCCGCGCCCGCGCCGAGAAGCTGGCCGCCGAGGCCAAGACCCGCGCCGAGCACGTGGCCGCCGAGGCCCGCACCCGCACCGAAGAGTTGACCAAGCAGGGCCGGGTGGTGATTGAGGAACAGCGCGCGAAATTGCAGGATGCCTTTGAAGCCGGCAAGAAGGCGATGACCACACCCAAAGGTGGCGCCGCCTCTGACTCCGAAGCCGCTGTGTAAGAACAACTCGATCCATAAAATAAAACGCCCCGTTCGCAAGACGGGGCGTTTTATTTTGTGCGACGGGCGTGGCAGCCGCGCCTCTACAATGTCGCAATTGCCTTCGGAATCGCCTTCAACAAATCGCTGGCCACGATGCTGACGGTCGTGCCGAGAGTCTCGGCGGCGATTTCCGCCGCGCGGCCATGAATGAATGCGCCCGCGACTGCCGCCTCGAACGGCGGCGCGCCCTGCGCCAGCAACCCGCCGATCAAGCCCGACAACACATCACCCGACCCGGCTTTGGCCAGCGCCGCCGTCGCAAACGGCTCGATGGCGGCCTTGCCATCGGGCGCGGCAATGACGGTGAATGCGCCTTTGAGCAGAACCACGTGCCCCCACTGCGCCGCAAACTTGCGGGCCACGCCTAAACGATCGGCCTGAATTTCTTCTTTCGAGAGTCCGGTGAGCGTTTCCATTTCGCCAGGATGCGGTGTGAGTATGGCGGGTTTGGGCAGAAGGCTCGGCCAGTTTTCAATTTGGGCGAGGAGGCGCAGGCCGTCGGCGTCCACCAGACTTCCGAAGCGCCAAACACCGGCGAGACTTCGGAAGTCTGCAAGCAACGCTCGTAAAAAGTTCAGTGTCACTTCAGCCATGCCAAAGCCCGGCCCAAGAATGAGCGCGTCGGCCTTGCCGAGTTGGGCGCTTACAACCTCAGCCGCGCTCTCGGCAATCGCGCCCGACGACTCGGGCAGGGGCAACCAGGTGGCTTCGGGAAGTTGAGTCGCAAGAATGGGCTGGATCGAGTCGGGGACGGCAAGGGTGACGAGTCCGGTTCCGGCGCGATAGGCGGCGGCTCCGGCGAGGTAGGCCGCGCCCACGAAGTTCTTCGAGCCGGCCACGATCAGCGTCTTGCCAAATGTGTACTTGTGCGCGTCGCGCCGCCGTTCCGGCAAAGTAGCTTTCGCTCGCGCCGAGTCGGCCAACTCAAGATTGATCGCCTGCAAACCGGGCAAGCCGGCCCAGCCAATGTCGGCCACGATCAACTCGCCAACGTAATCTGCCGCCGGAAATTTGTATTGGCCGATCTTGGCCGCGCCGAACGTCACTGTGAGATCGGCCTTGATCGTGTTGCCGTCCACCTCGCCGGTGTCGCAGTTTGTGCCGGACGGGCAATCGACAGCCACAATGTAGGGGCGACGCTGGCCGTCGCCCGCCCGCCCCGCCGCCTGCCGTAACACTTGCGCCGCTTTGTCGCGCAGTGGCAGGCGCGCGCCCGTGCCGAAGAGCGCATCTACAATTACATTTGCGCCGCCGAGCGAGTGCCTGAGCACCCGTGATTGCGTGTCGTTATCGGCGTCCACAAGAAAGATAGAACGGTTGCGAAGCTCGACGACTTTAGAGTCGGATTCTTCGGGCGGCTTGAGGCAATAGACTTTGACGGTTGCCCCCGCGTCCGTCAGGTGGCGGGCGGCCACCAGCCCGTCGCCGCCGTTGTTGCCCGGCCCGACGAGGACGACGACGCTGGCCGTCTTGGGATCAACGCGCTCAACGATAGCATCCGCGACTGCTTTGCCGGCGTGCTCCATCATCGTCGCGTATGAAACTCCGGCGGCGGCGGCTTCTGCCTCCAGGCGGCGCATTTCTTCGGTAGTGACGAGCTTCATGAAGGATGAATTATGAAGGAAGAAGGATGAAGTTCATCCTTCTTCCTTCTTCCTTTTTCCTTTAACCCACCCGATCTGCCGATACCAGTCCACCGTCTGCTTTGCGCCTTCTTCAAACGGCTTGGGCGTGAAATCGAGTTCGGCGCGCGCTTTGTCGGAGGAAACTTGCCAGTCGTAGAAAACGTATTTCGCCAGGTTGATGGGGTAGTACGGTTCGCGCCCGGTGCGGGCGGCCATGTCGGTGAGGCGGTTGGCCAACCACATCATGAGCGGAGCCGGGCAGTTCAACCGGAATGAACTGATGCCGGCCAGCCTGCTGATGATGCGGTTGGCTTCGTTGTGCGTCAGCGGCTCGCCGCTGAGGTTGTAAATTTCTCCGGTTCGGCCCTGGCTCAGGGCGGCCACAATACCGCGAGCCACATCCGGCACAAAGGCCGGGAAGGTGAGGCGCTGGCCCTTATGAATCCGGATGCGCAAGCCGCGCAGAGGGTCTTCAAAAAAGAGGCGGTTCCAGGCGTAGTGGCCCCAGGGGCCGTAAAACGCGCCGGGCCGGAGAATGATGGCCGGAAACCGGGTGCTCCGGTTGAACATGCGCACCATGTTCTCGGCGTCGAACTTGCTTCGCTGGTAAGCGTCCACCGGCTGGCAGGGATAGGTCTCGTCAATGACCCGGCCATTTTGCGGGATGCCGACGACAGCCACAGTGGAAACGTAAATGAAACGCTGAATGTTCTGGCGCAGAGACGCCTCGAGCATGTTGGCCGTGCCTTGCACGTTGACCTTTTCAAACGATTCGCGCGGCCCCCAAAAGCGGAAGAGACCGCCGGCATGAATGACCTTCTCACAATCCTTCATCGCCGCCAGAATCGAGTCTCGATCTAAAACGTCGCCCGTCACCACTTCGACGTTGCCGTAGTGTTTGAGAAAACCGACGTCGCTGGTGGAGCGGGCCAGCACACGCACCGCGCACCCGGTTTGGGCCAGCGCCGGAATCAAGTGATGGCCGAGGAAGCCGGTTGCGCCGGTGACGAAGATCATGCCGCCCCCCACAAATCGGCGGCGACCCCGGCCAGGCCGAGTCGTTCCAGGGTCGAGCGAGTCGGCTTGCCCGTGGCCGGGTCCCAGCCCTCAACCTCGTAGTATTCAGCCAGCAGAGTCTTCATATCAGGCGCGACGCCCGCCGCGCCGCCTTCGTTGTAGGGCGTGAGAAAGGCTTTGGGCAATTTGTCGTTAGCGGCAGTGAGGCCGAGGCGGTTGTTGATGGCCCGTTTGAGCGCCCAGCCGCGCTCGCCACAGCGGAAGAATTCTTCAGCCGAGTAGTCGAGGCCGGTGGCGGCGTTGATTAGCTCGTGGGCGGTGGTGAAGGTGAGGTTGGCAAAGACGCACATGACCAGACTGTTGTTGAGCGTGCGCCACCACTGATGGCGGGCCACGCTTTCGGCCTTGCCGGCGCTGGCTGAACGGTCAAGCGTCTTGATGCCGATCTCCGGCATCTCGCCGCCGATCTCGACGATGAAGTAATCGCTCTGGTTGTGGCACGCGCCGCGCGGCGAGGTGGCGTAGGTCAGGGCCATGCCGGTGGCCCCGCGCGGGTCGTGGTAAGCCGCTTCGAGGCCATTCACCTGCACCGCCATCTCTTCGACGCCAAAGCGGCGAGCAAAGTCGCGCGCGCCCTGCGCCAGCCACTCGCCGAGTCCCTCGCGCCGGGCGGTTTGATGAACAAGAGTCTCGGCGGCGTGAACGTCGCCCCACTTGAGTTCAAGACCGCTCGCGTCGGCGGCAGTGATAACGCCCCGGTCGTACATCATGAAGGCCAGACCGATGATGTTGCTCATGCTGATCGTGTCCAAGCCGTAAGAATCACACAACTGGCCCAGATGAACAATGGCGGCCAGATCGTCGTTCTCAATGTTCGGGCCAAAGCCGACGATGGTTTCGTACTCCGGCCCCTTGCCCTCGCCGCGTTGATACGGCCCGTCCGGAATCGTCACCTTGCGCCCGCAGGCGATGACGCAGGCGTGGCAGGTGGACACGCCAGAGAGGATCGTCTCGGCCATGCCCGCGCCCGACACCTTGCTCACATTCGCAAAGCCGCTCCGCGAATAGTAGCGAACCGGCATCGTGCCCAGCAAATCGAAATACTCCGCCGCGCCCGCCGAGCCGGTCTCGCGCAAGACGTTGCTCATGTTATCTTTTCGCAACTGATGGTTAGCCTGAGAGCGGATGGTTTTGAAGCCGGCGTGAGCCGCCGGAAACTCGCCCGACCCACGCGCGGCCACTGCTTTGAGATTCTTGGAACCCATCACCGCGCCCAGACCGGCGCGCCCGGCCACCCGGCCATGATCGCCGAGGATGAGGGCAAATGGAATAAGACGCTCGCCCGCTACGCCAATGCAGGCCACCCGAGTCGACGGGTCACCCGTCTCTTGTTTGATTCGGCTTTGGGTGATGTAAGTGTCGCCGCCCCAGAGATGAGATGCGTCACGTAATTCGGCCCGCCCATCTTTCAACCACAAATAGACCGGCGATGTTGCGCGCCCGGTGAACAGAATGCCGTCGTAGCCGGCGAATCGAATCTCGGGGCCGACAAAGCCGCCGCAATTCGACTCGGCCCACAAATGGGTGGCGGGCGATTTGGCGCAAACAGTGTAGCGGCCAACCGCCGGGCCGGACGAGCCGGTGAGCGGCCCGGTCATAAACAACAGCGGATTGTCAGGGCCGAGCGGGTCGAGAGCAGGAGTCAGTCGGCCATACAAGAGGCCGGCGGCCAGCGAGGCCCCGCCCACGAAATCGCGGAGAAGGTTGCTGTCGAGAAGTTGATCCGCAATGTGGCCGGTGGAAAGGTCAACGGTAAGAATGCGCCCCAGATAGCCGTTCATTTATTGCGCAACCGGAAACTCTGAATCCACCTTCGAGGCGCACTTGACGAACTTCAGCACCGTCGGCACGTTTTTCATCATGTAAACCATGCTGCCGTGAACTTTGAGTTGGCGGGTGATCATGGCCTGCATCGGATCGAGCTTGCCCTGAATGATGCGAATAAAGACGGACGTCGGAGCGGCCAGCACGAAGGCCGCCTTCTTGTCGTCGAGGCTGGCAACTTCGTAAGCGTCACGGCATTGCCCGTGCCACAGGTCTACATACATCAACATCGGCTTCGGCGCCAGATCGTCCGGCTCCACGTGGAAGATCACGTCGCCTTCCCAGTTTTGCGCCGCCTGGGCATAGTCGGCGTCCGAGTTGATCACCTCTTTGAGGGCTTTGACCCAGGCATCGCTGGGAAACGGATTTGACATGTCAGTCTCTCCTTTTTATATACCTTATTAAGGATTATCGGGCAGAGAAGATGGGATGTCAAACGCGCAGTCAACGTAGCGGCTTGATCGGTTCGGGCGAAAGTCCAACTTTCGCCCGAACAATCTTTTATGAGCCTGTCACCAGTTCAGCGCCGCCCCCCGGAGTGGCGGTGAGAACGTTCTGCACGCCCGGAATCGCGTGTAAGCGTTTGTTCACCTCAGTTGCATATTCGGCAGTGGTAATCACGTGGACGTTGGGGCCGGCGTCAATCGTAAAGCAGACCGGCAATCCTTTGGCCCGCCACTCGCGCGCGGCCTGTATGATCGTCAGCGTCGGCGGCAACCAGTAATAAAGCGGCGGGCGCGAAGTCATCATTACCGAGTGCATGATCGTCGAATCCTCTTCGACGACGTCGGCCAAGCGGGCAAAGTCGCGGGCCAGCAGGGCTTCGCGGCAGGCGTCAAGGCGGCGCGGCGTATCTTTAATGCGGGCCTCCTGAAGCGGGCTGGTGCTCGCCAGGGTGTGGCCGTCGGAGGAGCCAACGGCTTTATGCTCACGGCTGACGATGGCAATACAATCGGCCAGCGCCCAGTGCTCCGGCCCGGCGATGGAGAAGGCATACGAGTCATCGCTTCCTGTTCCCATTTGCCACTCCACAAAACCGGCCGGGATAGAACGGCTGGCCGAGCCGGAGCCTTGCCGGGCCAGAACGGAAAGCTGGCGCTCCGAGAGTTGCAAACCGGCGGCGGCGCAGACGGCCACAGTGAGGGCGGCGAAGCCGGAGGCCGACGAGGCAATGCCCGTGCCGCTCGGAAAATTATTCTGGCTGTCCACACGGGCGCGGGTGGAAATGTTTGCCAGCTTGCGTACCCGGTCGAGTTGCTCGCTGACGCGCCGCGAGGCTTCGGGCGACTGGGCCATGTTGTCCAGCACCACCACATCCGAGTGAAGGGCCGGATCGAAGGCGACGGTGGTGCGAGTGAACAGCCCGGCCAGGTTCATGGAGAGTGAACTGGTCGCAGGCAGGCGCAGAGTGTGATCTCGATTCCCCCAGTATTTGATGAAGGCGATGTTGGCACAACTGATACTCGTTGCTTTTCTGTTTTGCATAAATAGCCCTTTCGTCGTTTTCTATGGCAAGTTTATCGCGCTCGGCAAGCAAACCAAACCCTGCTCAATCTATTGATCTGCCCTCCGCCATCTTCAACGCCGCTCTCAGCAAAACGTTGGCCCCATTCAGGCACGCTTCCCATTCGCTAAACTCCTGAGGCGAGTGGCTGATGCCGTCGCGCGACGGAATAAAAATCATGCCTGCCTCGGTGATGACGGCCAGCGATTGGGCGTCGTGGCCCGCGCCGGAGTGCAGGGCAGTGCGGCTCAGGGCCAGCGAGTCGGCGGCGGAGGCGATGGCGGCTTGCGCCCGTTCACTCATCGGCGCCGGTTCACACTCGCCCACCGGCTCCACCGTGAGTTTGAGTCCATACTGCCGCCCGATCACTTCGGCCAAACTGAGCAATGCCGATCCCAGTTCCTTGAGTTGTTTGGCCTCGGGCGCGCGGTATTCCAGGGCAAATTCGGCGACGCCGGGGATGATGTTGAACGCGCCCGGCCTCAGGTTCATCTGCCCCACGTTGACCACGCATGTTGGAAAATCGCGCAGGACCAGTTCGCGCGCGGTGAGGATGAAGGTGGCCGCGCCGAGCGAAGCGTCCGTGCGCGACTCCATCGGCGTTGTCCCGGCGTGGTTGGCCTTGCCGCGATAGATGAGCCGGTACGACTTGATGCCGACGATGCCCGTCACCACCCCAATCGCAATCGCCGATTGAACCAGCCGCGGCCCCTGCTCGATGTGCAGTTCCAGATAACCGGCCAGTGTTTCAGGATCACGCTTCGCAGACAGAAAACCAGAGTCGGTCAACCCGGCGCGAGTCATGCCTGCTTCCAACAAATCGCGCCCGCCGCGCGGCTGAGCCAGCGTTTCAGCCTTGAGTTGCCCGGCCAGCGCCTGGCTCCCCAGAATACCGGCCAGCGTTCCCTCTTCATCGGTGAAGTCAATCACTTCAAGATTCACTGGCAGATTGAGTCCGGCTTCTTTGATCGTGCGCGCGGCTTCGAGCGCGGCGACTACGCCCAGCGCGCCGTCGAAGCGCCCGCCGTTGGGAACGGAGTCGGTATGGGAGCCGAGGAGGAGGGAGCGAGAATTGGAGATTGGAGAATTAAAGATTGCTGAGTGATTCCCGGCGCTGTCCACGCGGGTCTCAAGCCCGGCTTCAGTAGCACGAGCCAGAAACCAGCGACGGGCTGCCAGGTTGGCTTCGCTCAAGGCCGGGCGATGCACGCCGCCGTCGGGGGTCGAGCCAATTTTGGCCAGCGAATCAAAGTCTTGTTTGAAGCGGTCGGGGTTGACGAGGAGGGTCATGATCAAGATTATAACGCTATTAGATTCTCACTTGACAGGCTTGTGTGTTAGTCAGTAATATTAGACAAGTTTGATCCGAAATAAAAGAACGTTTGTGGCCTGAATTGAGTTGTGAGACCTGAAACGCAATGACAATTTGGTGTTTTTCCAAACAGAATCTGGCGCATTAAAAAACGAGGCTCTCCCTCTAAAGGCGGGTAGAGCCTCGTTCACTTTTTTGTTGCTCACGCAGGTGAAAATCGGAGGGTGGGGCAATCAGCCGTTTGCCTTATGGTTGCAAAGCGAGGCCGTTAGGCCTGCTTCAAGCAACATCTCAAACACTACAACAACTGCATAACTTGTGAGATTAAGGAGGTGGTGTCAAACTTTAGGACAATAGCGTCGCTCAAGCGCATTGCGCCTGCCCATGCGGCAGAAATGCCCCGCGCATTTTGTGGTAACCATTCTTCACAACATTCATACATAAGGAGTTCCTGATGGTCACCAAGTTGTTGCAACGAATTTTTACTCTCACCTTGATACTGGGCGTCATTCTATCTCCCCTCAATTCAACTGCCGCCTCCACTTCCACGGCCTCGCCCGCCCTGGCCGATCCGTCCGGCCCGCCTCACGCCGACAAAGTGATCTTCTTCGCCTCCGACGGCATGCGCCCCGATCTCATGGAACGCTATGCCGAAGAAGGCGCGATGCCGACTTACGCCGAATTGATGGACGACGGCGTTCGCGGCGACAACGGCCTGCTCCAGGGCTTCCCGCCGAACACGGGGGTGGGCTGGTACACCCTGGCCACCGGCACCTGGCCCAGCGAGCATGGCTCCACCAACAACACCTTCCACCGCACCGGCGAAAGCAACTTCAACACCCGCACCAGCTTCGCCGCCACCGGCATCCTGCAGGCCGACACCCTGGCCGCCGCCGCCGAGCGCGCCGGCAAGAAAGTTGCCCAAGTTGATTGGGTCGGCGGCGCGAATGCTCTTATTGCCGGCCCGACCGTTGACTTCACCACCTTTTTCTCGAACCGTGGCGTGTTGGCGGCACCGGTAAATGCGACCGAACAGGCCGGGGCGGCGGCATTTGGCATCGTGTATAAAGTTGCGGGATTTGCTCCGGCCAGTGGTTGGAGCAATGTACCCACAGGTGATCCCGCCGCCCCCTCTCAACAATCCTCTCTCACCGTTCCTACAAACCCTGGCTCGACTGTTAACCCCGACCGTATTTACGACATCTACATCTATGACAGCATGATAGACGGCACGGCGGCTTACGATCACGCCATCCTGGTTCGCAGCGGCGCGGCCAAAGACGGCAATCAAAAGGCCGTAGACCTGGCCGTAGGCGACTTCAAAGAGATCAAGCTCATGGGCGCAGATGGGTTGATCGGCCCGCGCGCCGGACAGACGGCCGGCTTCTATACCAAACTCATTACACTCGCGCCCGATCTCTCGTCCTTCAAACTGTACTTCACCTCAGTTGAGCGCGTGATTGCAACTTGCGCCACTGCCGCCTGCAATGCTCTGCCAGCCGGTGGAGCGGGTGAGAATAAGCTTGAGAAGTACCTGGCCGAAAATTTCCCCACCTTTATCTCGGCTGACTTCGCCCCGCTCGAAGCGCGCATCATTGACGAAGAGACTTACGTCCAGCAGGGGCGCGATCTTGAAAAGGCCTCTGCCGACGCTTACCTCAACTTTATCCTCGGCACGCTACAGCCAGACACCGATATTGCTTTCGTGGGCTACCCGGTCACCGACGAGTTCTCGCACCAGTTCATGGCGCTGGTGACGCCGACTGACATTGATGGCAACCCGAATCCGTACTTCGACGATCTTGAAGGCAACGGCACGCCCGATGGTCTGATTGCCACTCGCGAGGGCTACATCCGTAGCGCCTATCATGAAGCGGATGCAAAACTGGCGCTGACGCGCTCTTTCCTGCCCAATGCCACCGTCTTCGCTTCGTCCGACCACGGCTTTGCGCCGCAGTGGTATGCGGTGAACGTGAGCAAAGCTCTGGCCGATCTCGGTTATGGCCCCGAACAGACCAGCAACTGCCGTGCTGTAGCGGCAACCCTGGTCAAAGAATGCCACGCTGGTGGAACGGTTCAGTTGTATATTGATTTGGCCGGGCGTGATCCGGGCGGTAGTAACGCGCCACAAGTCCTCGCGGCTGACTATGAAACGGTTCGGAACAATCTGGTCAACTACTTCCAGAACTTGACTGACCCGGCCAACCCCGGCAAGCAAGTGGTGGCCGCCGTCTTCAAGAAAGAAGATTTGCGGAACGTGGACGGGACCGACGCCCTGCATCCCAATCGCAGCGGCGACGTCGTCGTCGTTTTCCGCCCGCCCTATCAAACAGACGCGGCCACCCCCGGTCAACTCTTCGCCTTCTCCCAGTTTTTCGGCCAGCATGGCTACCTGCCCAACCTCGTTGACATCGAACACAACGTCAACATGCACGGCACGTTCGTCGCTTCCGGTCCGGGCGTCAAGAAAAACGATGATCCGATCGTCGGCGTTCGGGCGATTGACCTGGCCCCGACGATTGCCTTCCTCATGGGCATCCCCGGCCCGCAAAACGCGCGCGGCAAGATTCTCTACGACGTCCTCCCGCGCTCCGATCACTGGAAGGAAGTCACCATCCTCGACATCAGCGACTACCACGGCCAGCTTGTGCCGCTCTCCGAAACAGCCGACACGCTGGGCCCGAGCTTTGCCATCGGCGGGTCGGCCTTCCTCAAGCCCTGGTTCGACGTCTATCGCGCCGAAGCCGCGAGCGCGGGTGATGATGACAATGACGACAATTTGACATCCATCACCATCGCCGCCGGCGACTCGGTCGGCGCGACGCCGCCCATCTCCAGCTTCTTCGGCGACACGCCCACTATCGAGTTAATGAACCTAATGGGCTTCAACGCCGACGGTCTGGGCAACCACAACTTCGACAAGGGCCAGTCCTACCTCCGTAACACCCTGATCCCGCTGGCCGACTTCAAGTACATCTCGGCCAACGTTGTAGACAACCGGGGCAAGACGCCCAGAGAGTGGGTGAAGTCGAAGGTGTTCGAGTTCGACGGCGTCAAGGTGGGCCTGATCGGCTTTACCAACCCCGACGCCCCAACCCTGGTCTTTCCCAACTCCTTTGACCCGTTCCAGGTGACTGACCCGGTTGCCGCCGTCAACGCCGAAGCCGTGAGGCTGAAGAACAAGAAGGTTGGCATCATCGTCGCCTTTGGACACCTGGGGGCAACGGCAGGAACTTTGACCGCGCCCGCCGGCCCGTTGGTGGATCTGGCTGACAACGTCACCAATGTTAACGCCGTCGTCGGCGACCACACCGACCTCCAGGTGCTTACCACGAGGCCGAACGGCGTGCTGGTCGTCGAGAATCGAAGCAAAGGCATCCGCTTCACCCGCATCCGCCTTGTCTTCGACCCCAGCACCAAGAAGGTGATCTACATGACCGCCGACTTCCACAAACCGTGGAACATTGGCGTGACGCCCGACCCGGCGATCCAGGCTCAGATTGACGATCTGAGTGGGCAACTTGCGCCGATCCTCGGCACGAAGATTGGCAGTTCCAATCGCTTCATCCCGCGCACCGACGCCTGTGGCAACACAGCCGGCCGCACCTGCGAGTCGCTGGTGGGCAATGTCACCGCCGATGCGATGCGAACAACCTACAGCGTTGACTTCGCCGTCACCAACTCTGGCGGCCTGCGCGACGCGCTCACCTGTCCGGCGGCGGGTGGCGGCCCAGGTTTCTGCCCACCGGGCACACAACCGCCCTTCCTGATCACACGCGGCCAGGTGCTCACGGTTCTGCCGTTCGGCAACGTCGTCGTCACCCTCTCGGTGAACGGCGCTGAGTTGAAAGACATGTTGGAAAATGCCGTCGCCTCGATGCCTGGCGCTAATGGACGATATGGGCAGGTCTCAGGCTTGTGCTTCACCTACGACATCTCAGCAACACCACGAACCGTCTCACCGACTCCGGTGCCTGGCACCGGCAATCGAGTGGTCAGCGCCGTTAGACAAGCATCTGATGGAAGTTGCACTGGCGCTGCGGTTGATTTGACAGCGGCTTCCACCTACACCATCGCCGAAAACGACTTCATGGTAAGCGGCGGTGATACGTACCCGAATTTCTTCAGCCGCGCTACGTCTCGCGACATCATGGATCAGGTATTGGCCGACTATGTTGTTGCTAACACTCCCATCAGCCCGACTATCCAGGGGCGGATTAAATGCGTCAAGGTGTTCAACCCGGCTAGCTCGAACAATTGCCCGGTTGTGACGCCATAGGTTGAAGAATTGAGGGCCGGCAACTTTGCCGGCCCTCAATTCTCATCCACGATGAAGCAAACACTGTTTCAACGACTACTGGCGGCGTTCGCCGTCTTCACGTTGTTGCTCTTGCCGCTCCAGGCCCGGGCGCACGACGGCGACCCGCGAGTGGAGATCAGTTCTGACCGTCTCCAGCCCGGCCTGGTGCTGGAAGTGCGCGGCGTCAATATCGCCGCCGACGAGCCAATCACCGTCTCGCTGGTCGGGGCCGCAGGCGAGTTCCCGCTCGGCGTCGCCACCGGCGACGGCCACGGCGACTTCACCCAGCCCTTCACCGTGCCTGTTGACATGCCTGAAGGCACGTACAAGGTGCTGGCCCAAAGCTCCAACCTGCCGGTTGCGAGCGCGCCGATCGTCGTTTATGGGCCGCCGGTGTTGGAAGCAGAGGGCGAAGGCGAACTGCGCGAAGAGGAAGAGGCGTTGTTAGCGCCCATGCCCACCTTTCCCAAAGCGCAAGCCTCGGCGCCCACGCCTCAACCGGCGACCTCTGGCGCGCCGCCGCCCTCGCCTTCGCCCGCTCTGGTGTTTGGCGGGTTGGCGCTGGTGGTGCTTGGCCTGGTTGCCATCTTTCGCAGAATGCAGTCACCGGCCCAACGCGAAAAATCATAAAAGAAGAGGCCAGCGATCATGCTGGCCTCTTCTTTCAAACCGGCAGAAGCCACTTGCGCTGATAAACAAAATCGCCAATCTGCGTGAGAATCAATACGGCCAGAGCGCCATACACCACCACAGGCAGGTAAACGATATAAACACTGGCGAAGGCGACGACGGCGCTGGCGATCGTCAAACCGAGAGGCCACAGGTTGTGATGTTGGCGAAAGGTGAAGAAACTTCCCGCCACTGTTATGCCCAACGCCACAACCAGCAAAGGAGCCAGAATGGCGTCATTAATCAAAAAGCCTGCGCCGATGGCGGACAGCGCCGCGATCACCGCCGGGACGCCCAGGCAACACAGGGCGACGAAAATGGAACTGACCGCGCCGAGGATACGCAAGATGACGAGACGCATTAGTGTGTCACTCCCGCCGCCAGGCGCTCAAGTTGTTGCGTAGCAGCCAGGCCGCGCACATTCCCCAAACAACACGTGCCTTGCGGGTTTCGCAGATCGCAGGCGCACTGCCCGGCGTTGATGCCCGCGTTGATGTCGTCCAAGATGACGGCGCGAGTCTCCGGCGAAGCGGCGCGCACTTCGCCGACCGTATGCCGGAAGCAGTAGCAGACAAACACTTCCTCTGCGTTCGGCTCCTTTTGATAGACGCGCTCTCGCACTTCTTCCACCGTGAAGGTTTGCTCGCCATCGGGTGAAAAGTAAACGACGGGGCAGGTCTGCGTCCGGCAAAACAAATACTCCACGTCGCGCACGTCGCGCAGACTCACCGCTAGAAGGGCTTTGACGGTTTGCCCCTGCACGAGCTTGCCTGTCTTGCCACATTCAGGGCAAGTATTGGCAGCGTGAGCCGGGCGTTGAAATCCTTGCGCCGGCAGTTCGCAAACCGCGCTTCCGGCTTCGGGCGGACAACCACAAGTATCAGTCATCGAAAAATTCTCCTCTCTGAATAGTGACGTGTCCGGTGTCACGATACGCTTTGAGCAAGTAACACACGCAGTGCTCCCCCTGCACGTCATCACGGGGAAGAATGGCGCCCTCGCTCTGCAGTTGCCGGAGAGAATCGCGCAAGGCCAGCAAATCGGCAATGCGGCGGTCAACGTCCGTCAGCCGCCGGTCAACCGCATCGAGCACACGCTGGCAGGGGGCAATACCGCCGTCACGCGCCGAAAGGATTTCGGCCACGTCGTCGAGCGAGAAACCCAAACCGCGCGCGCTGGCGATGAAGCGCAAGCGTTCGGCCTCGGCCGGCGCGTACTCGCGGTAATTGTTCGCCGCCCGTTTCGGGGGCGGCAACAAGCCAATGGACTCGTAATAGCGGATGGTTTTGGCCGGAACGCCGGTTTGTTTCGCCAAGTCGTGAATCAACATCGTCATCACTCCTCACTCTACACCTTCCAGTCGCTGGAAGGTCAAGGCCGCAAAAAAACTCCCGAAGGCCTTATACCTTCGGGAGTAATTATCATCCGTTTATCCTGGCCTGAATAGCGCTTAGACAACACGATGCCGGAATTTCTTACCAGAGGCCGAAAACTCGTTAGGTGTCTTCATGTCGAGGAGGTCGTGATCGCCATGCAGCCGCCGATACTGCGGGCCACCGGGCAGAAGTCGGCGTGGAAGCATGGTAGTCCGCCAAACCTGTTTTGATGGATGGCAATTGCACCGCCGCCCGCGCCGCACGCTTCGCGAACTGCGGCGGATTAGACATCCATCAATTTAGCATTGGCGGACTACTAGCGTTAAACTGCGCCTCAGCTAAAATTCAGCCGGGTACAATTTATGCCTGCTTCGCTCCTCACCATAAAGCTCCACGCCCCATCCATGCGCCCGACGCTCATCTCGCGCCCGCGCCTCACTGCCCGCCTCGCAGAAGGGCCGACCTGTCCACTCACGCTCATCGCCGCGCCCGCCGGGTTTGGCAAGACCACGCTCCTCGCGGAATGGATTGCGCAGAGCCGCCACCCTGTCGCATGGCTCTCGCTCGAGGCGGGCGACAACGACCCGGCGCGTTTCTGGACTTACGTGATCGCCGCGTTGCAGAAGCTTCAGCCGACTCTCGGAAAAGACGCGATAGCATTGTTGCCTTCGGCCCAACCGACGGCTTTCACCTCGTTGATGACGGCCCTCTTCAACGAAACCGCCCTCCTGCCTGACCCGTTTTTTCTCGTCTTCGACGATTATCATGTCATCGAGTCAGAGCCTATTCACGACGCGCTGACTTACCTGCTCGATCACGCTCCCGCACAGTTTCACCTCGTCATCCTCACGCGCACCGACCCGCCACTGCCGCTCTCGCGCTGGCGAGCGCGTGGTGAACTGGCTGAAATCCGCGCCGACGATTTGCGTTTCACGCCGGATGAGGCCGCGCAGTTCCTGAATCAGACGATGCGGTTGAATCTCTCCACCGATGACGTAGCTACCCTCGAAGCCCGCACCGAGGGTTGGATCGCGGCTTTGCAACTCGCGGCGATCGCGTTGCAGAATCCGCCACCCGGGGCAGGCCGGATTGATCAGGCTGTCTTCATTCGCAACTTCAGCGGCAGCCATCGCTTCGTGACCGACTATCTGCTGGATGAAGTGTTCGCGCGGCAGTCGCCGGAGGTGCAGACCTTTCTGTTGAACACGTCGGTGCTGAGACGCTTTTGTGCGCCGCTGTGCGATACCGTTCTGCCTTTCCAGCAGAGCCAGCCCATTCTGCAATTGCTCGACAGCGCGAACTTGCTCGTTATCCCGTTGGACAATGAACGTCGGTGGTATCGCTATCACCACCTCTTTGCCGACTTTCTGCGTGCTCGCCTCGAGCAATCTGGCGCGGATGTGCGCGGCCTGCACCAGCGCGCTGCCCACTGGCTTGAGCAGGCCGAACTCGTCGAAGACGCTATCTGGCACGCGCTGGCCGCCAGCGATTTCGACTATGCCGCCGGGCTGATCGAGCGTGTGGCGGGCGATATGCTGCGCCGTAGTTTTGAAATTACGCAGCTACAACAGTGGCTACAGGCGTTGCCGGAAAATTTTGTCATGGCTCGCCCCCGCCTCGGCGCGGTCTATGCGCGTTTGCTGTTCCTGACACACGGCCTCTTCGGCATGCCGGATTTGGAGGCGATTGAAGCGCACATCGCGTTGGTCGAGCAAGCGCCGGCCTCCGCCACCGATTCAAATGACGAAGCCGTCAGCGAACTGCTGATGGTGCGCGCCGAGATTGCCCTGGAGCGCGGCGCAACGCAAACGGCGCTGGAACTGTCGCGGCAGGCGCTCGACGCGCTCTCGCCCGATAATCTGTTTCTGCAATCGGTGGGGCTGCAGTTGCAGGGCTACATCTGCGTGCGCCTGGGGCAGAGCACGGTGGCTGGCGAGATTCTCGAGCGCGCGGCGCGCGCTGGCCAGCAGGCGGGCAACCTTACCGTCACGCTCTACGCGCTGACGGATTTGGGTGAGGTGCGTCTCCGGCAAGGGCAACTGCGCAACGCCGAAGCCGCGCACCGACAGGCCCTCGACCTCGGCGGCGCAGCCCATGACCCGATTCTCGTTGGTGCGCATCTTGCGCTCGCCCAAATTGCGCTGGAGCGCAACAAGCTTGATGAGGCATTGCGCGAAGCCCGGCGCGCCCTCGACCTGGCAGAAAAATTCCAATCGCCGGGTCAACGGCGGCAAGCGCATCTCACACTGGCGCGCATCCACGCCGCGCAAAACGATTTCGACTCCGCCCACGCTCAGTTGGAACGGGCTGAGAAACTGGCGCAGGTCGAAGGGAAAGGCCACGTCCTGAAGCGCATCGCCGCGCACCGCGCTTGGCTCGCTCTTCAAACTGGTGACGCCGCCTCCGTCGCCGAGTGGGCCGCCGCCTCCGACCTCAGCGCCGATGCGCCCGTCCCCGTTGCCCGCGAGTTCGAGGCCCGCTTGCTGGCGCGCACCCTCGCCGCGCAGGGCCAATACGCCACCGCCGTTCAACTTGCTCAACGATTGCTCGAGGCCGCCCTCGATCAGGAGCGCAACGGCGATGCGCTGGAAGCGTTGGTGATTCTTGCCTCCATTCAGGCGCGGCAGGGCAAAATGACAGAGGCAGCGGTCACCCTAGACCGGGCGCTATCCCTCGCCGAGCCAAAGGGCCACCTCCGGGCCTTTGCAGATGCCGACGCCAATCTCCTCAATCCTTTGGGTGCGCTCCTCGCGCAAGGCAAACATGTTGACCACATCCGCGCGCTCCTCGCTCTCCTCAAGGCTGAAGCGCCCAAACCCGAAGGACTCTTCGAGGCCTTGAGTGAGCGTGAATTAGAAGTCTTGCGCCTTGTCGCCGCCGGATTCTCCAATCCCGAAATCGCCACGCAACTCGTCCTCAGCGTGGCGACGGTGAAGACCCACCTCATCCGTATTTACGGCAAACTCTCCGTCCGCAACCGTATCGAGGCAGTGGGGCGGGCGCGAGAACATGGCCTCCTTTAAGTAAGCGGCATCACCTAATTCAACCTCCCCTATTCAACCGGCCGGTGGACACGGTCCAACCGATTTCGGCGTTACCCTGTTGCCATCAAATTTCAATTAAGGAGACCCTGACCATGACCACACCGACTGTTGATTCCCTCCGCGCTCAATCGCCCACTGCCGACCACATCCCGCAGACTGTGGCCGAGCACCGCGCCCGCTTGAAGAAAGCGCAAGTGGAAGGCGGCCACATCGCTTATGTGGACGAAGGCCCGCGCGACGGCGAGCCAGTTGTGCTTCTGCACGGCATGCCCACCAACTCGTGGCTCTGGCGCAAAGTTATCCCGCACCTCACCGTCGCTAACTTGCGCGTCATCGCGCCCGACCTGCTCGGCTGGGGCGCCAGCGACAAGCCCGCCGACCTGAGCGAATACACCCTCGATAAGCAATCCCGGCGTGTCACCGCCCTGCTCGACAAAATCGGCGTGGATAAAGCTACGCTCGTGGTGCATGACCTTGGCGGCCCCTGGGCTTGGGAGATAGTGGATCGCGCGCCCGGGCGCGTTGCCCGCCTCGTCATTCTCAACACATCCGCCTACACAGATGGCTTCCAGCCCCCGGCGATGATTAAGATGATGATGAGTCCGCTAGGCCCGATGATGTTGAGTATGATGAGCGGTAAGCTGATGGGGCCGATGATGATGGCGTCGTTCATCAAGGAGTTCACCGGCCACCCCGAGGTGATTAATTCCGCCGCGGCCGAGGGCTACTGGCTCCCCATGAATGAGGGCGCTACACGCCCGTTCCAGCAATTTGTAAGCAATTTCGATTTCGTCTTCGCCCAAATGCCGCGCTGGCAAGCGGCTCTCAAACGCCTGAACGTCCCGGCGACCATCCTCTGGGGCAAGAAAGACCCGGTGCTCAACCATGCCAAGATTCCGGTGCAGTTCGCCCGCGACCTGCGCGTGCCGCCGGAGCGCGTTCACATCTTGGCTGACGCCAACCACTTTCTCGCTGAAGACAAAGCGCAGGAAGTTGCCGAAAGGGTCATCCGGTTTGTGCAGGAGACGTAGACAGCGCCGAGGTTGCGGAGCGAAGATGCTTTCCACTTCTTCGAGCGTAAGGTTGAGGCCCGCTACGGAGATTAGCTCGTGAAGGACTCACACCTCAGAGGTCTTCGCCGAGCGGGCGCCTGAGGTCTGTTTTCGTGTTGCCAGGATAGTGTTGCCAATGAAGAGCAAGATGGCTGTGACGTTGAGCAGGCCGCCCCATAATCTGAGCGCCGGCAGGGCGGCAATGTCGCCCGACACGCGCAGAACGAGCGAGGCATGGAGCAAAATGAGGTGCAGATAGAACGCGGGGCGGTAAGTGATAGGCAAATTCAGAATGGCGGGGACGATGATGGGCGCGTGGCCGAAGATCATCGAGAACACAAAGCCAACCAGAATCATGTGCAACATGGCATCGTAGGCCGACCCGGCCACAAAGTAGGCCGGCCAGGCAACCCACAACGCCCCGGCGGCCACGAGCCAGGCATAGCCCGGCAGAAGACAGGCGGCGATGAAACGAGTCAGGCCGCTTTGCCGGACGGTCTTCTGAGCCACGTCGAAGCGGAGCAGCCACAAGCCGAGCATGACCAGGCCGAAGCCGCTTAGCTGCAGGCCGCGAGCGAAGAAGCTCAACGAGACCAGCAAGCCGCCGAAGAAAACAGCGACGCTGAGGGCAAACATGATCAGCGAGGCGCGGCGGAGCAATAACACTCGCGCCAACTCCAGCCGCTCTCCGGCAATGGTGAGCATGAGGAAGCCGATCCACCAGGGCGACACTTGAAAGAGGGGCCGCCCGACGAGCCAGGCCAGGTTGCCCGCCACCCAGCACAACGCGCCCAGCGACATGGTGGCCGCGGCCCATTCCAGCTTGAAGCCGTAGTGCCGATGATAGGTGACGAGGAAGGCGGTGAGCAGAAACAGGCTACCCAGAAGAATCAGGCTTTGATAAACCGGGGCGGGCGCGCCGGCGAGGAGCAGGACGACTCCGGCGAGCGCGAGCGCAGGCGCGGCGTAAGGCCAGCGGCGGCCAAAGGCGGCGGCGCGCTCCAGGCTGATGAGGGCACCGAGGAAGCCGGAGATCATCAGCGGGCCGTGAGCGGTTGGGCGCAGAGGCGGCAACCCCCAGCCGAGGCGGTTCAACCCGGCCCACAGCCCGGCCAACAGAGTCAGCCCGGCCAGGACCATCAACGGAAGATGCTCGCGTCTCATTTCCCTCCGGGTGTTTTCAACATCAATAGCAACATCGTCACCGGCGTTTTAGCAAGCAGGCTGTGCGGCAAATTGGCCGCCATGCGCACCCAGGTTCCGGCGCGGGCCTCCAGCGCCTCACCGCCAAGCGTGAGCTTTGCTTCACCTTGCAGAATGTGAATGATGGCCGGCATGGCCGCCGTATGTTCCGAAAGCTCCTGCCCGGCGGCAAAGTTGAACAGCACCGCCTTCACCTGCTCGTCGCCGTAGATCGTCCGGCTCAGAATGCTGTCGGCGGGGAGGTCGGGGAATTGCTCGCCAAGAACAAGATGTGAATAGGGTTTTTCCATGAAAGGCTCCGGGCTGTTGTGAGGGCTGATGCGATATAATCGCTTTACATCCGTATGCTGGCCGCTTCCCAGATTATCGAACTGCTCCGGCGACTGCCGTTGTTTGCCGATCTTGTCGAACAAGACCTGGCCTCGCTAGCCGGTCAGGCCCGCGTCGATCATTTCGAGCGCGAGGCGGCCATCTTTTATCAGGGCGATGAGTGCGACCGGGTGTGGCTGGTGCGGCAGGGCCGGGTGAAGATCGTCTATCACGAAGACGCCGGGCGCGAGGTGATTCTGGAAATGATCTCGCCGGGCGAGGTCTTTGGCGGCGCGGTGCTGTTCATGCCCCGCCACCCGGCCACGGCCAAAGCTATGGACGAGGTGGAAACGGTGAGCCTGCCCAGCGCCGCGTATGCTCAGTTTCTAACCACGCAACCCGCCACAACGCTCAAACTCATCCGCATGTTGGGCATGCGTTTGCACTCGATGATGGGCCTGCAGATTTTGGCCGGCGAGAAGGTGGAGCGGCGCATGGCTCACATCCTGCTCAAGCTGGCCGACCGGGTGGGCCGGGCCGAGGCCGACGGAGTTCTGATTACCATCTCACTTTCGCGACAGGATTTAGCCGACATGGCCGGAACGACGTTGGAGACAGCCATCCGTACCATGTCCCGTTTTCGCGCTCAGGGGCTGATCGAAACCCGGCGCGGCGGCTACCTCGTCATCACCGACGTGGAAAAATTGCGCCGACAGGCTCACCCTCCTTCTTGAGGCGGCTTCTCGTCCTTCGACGGCTCGCCCCGTTTGCAAAAAGGGTAGGCGCCGCAACCGGGCGGGCGCGTATGTGGAATCTCCTTGCCGCAGTTGTGGCACTTCACGCTGGTTTGATAACAGAAGACCTCAACTTCCGACTCGCCGCAGTGCGGGCAGTGAATGTATTCGGGAAAAGGATCGGGGAGCGGCAGGCCCGTGACCGGGTCAATTCGCCACTGATTCAAAGGGTGATTCGGTTCCGCCATGACAGCTCCCCGTTCCTCTTTCGTTTTCAGAATTACTGTTGCAAGGTGCGAATGTAAGTCATGATGTCAACCAGGTCTTGATCGGTGAAGGCCGGGTTGCCGCCTCTGGGCGGCATGTCAACGCCGGTGGTGTTGAGCGGGTCGCTCGCCGGGCGGCCAACCAGCAGGAAGTCAACCAATTCCTGATTCGAAAGGCCTTTGGCAAACTCGCTGGCCGTCAGGTCTTTGCCGAGGCCGGGCAGGCCTTTAGCATCCGGGCCGTGACAGGTGGTGCAGGTGGTTTCGAACTTGGCTTTGCCGGCCACGGCGTCGCCGGCGGGGCCTTCGGGCGTGGGGGTGGCCGCCGGGCCGCCGCCGCCACAGGCGGCGATGATCAAGGCGCCTGCGAGAAGCAGAGAAAAAATGGTGAGTAGTCGAACTTTCATTGTGGGTCTCCTGAATTATTGAATTGAAGGTTAGGGCGCAGGCGAGGCAGTGGCTTCTTTGGCCTGCAATAGTTGTTGAGCAACAAGTTGGATTTCTTCAAAGGTGAAGACGTCGCCGTTCTTGGTGACGGCATATTCCTGAGCGTCGGCCTCCTGCTCGAAGGCGATGATGCCGTCGTTCATCGGGGTGATGATCGCGGCGCCTTGCACGTAGAAGGCCGTTTCGCCTCTGATCCACGTCTTGCTGGCGTAGTCGTGAACGAACCAGGCCCGCACTTGCTCGTCGGGATGCTTGAGGTGATAGAAGAGCATGTTTGAGACTTCGTCGAACTTGTGCGAGTCGCCGCTGGTGAGAATGGTGGCGGCGGCGAACTTGTCGTAGCCGATGATCATGTTGCACTCGTCGCAGAAGTCGTGGCCGTAGTTGATCTCCGGCGGCGTTGCCGGCTCGGCGGTGGCGGTGGGCGGCGGCGACGTGGGCGTGGGCGGCAACGGGGTGGCCGTCGGCGGCTCCACTGTAGGGGTGGCGGCGGCCCCGCCGCCGCAGGCGGTGAGCAGACTTCCGGCAAGCAATAAGACGCATATCCAACGATACATTTTCAGTCCTTATCCTCCATGCACGGCCAGGTGAGCTTCCACACGCAAGTCGTAGAGGGTGAATACTTTGCCATTCACTTCTGCGGCGAAAGCTTTGGCCTCGGTTTGATCTTCAAAGGCGACGATACTGCCGCCCATCGGAGTCGTGATATCGCCTTCCACAAAGAACGCCGTCTCGCCGCGAATCCACGCTTCAGATTTGTAGTCGTGGACGAAATAGGCCTGCACCTGTTCTTCCGGGTGCTCCATGTGATAAATCATCATGTCGCCAATCTCGTCGAATTTGCGGAACTCGCCGCTGGTGAGCAGGGTGGCGGCGGCAAAGCGGGCGTCGTCAATGATCATGCCGCAGGCGTCGCACAGGTCCTGGCCGTAAAGAATTTCCGGCGGTTGGGGTTCGTTGGAATTGGAGCTACAGGCGGAAAGCAAAAGGCCCATCAGCAAAAAGTACAGTGGGAGGCGTGAAAGATCAAACGTCAAATGTGACAAGTTATTTATGACATTTGACACTTGAAAATCAGTCTTCATAAGTCGCCTCGACGGCTGAAGGTGGCAAAGGCAATGCCGAATGAGAGAACGATCCAGGCAAGAAGCAGGCCGGCGAGCAGGAAGGGCAGGCTTTCGCCGAAGCGGTACGTGGCATATTGGCCGGCCGCGCCCAGCGTGTCGAGCGTGGCTCGCAGACTGTAGATCGCGCCCAGCTTGAAGGCTTGCAGAGGGTTAACGAGCAACATGCTGAGGAGCATGGCCGGGGTTGGGCGCAGAGTCAGGGTTGCGCCCACCACACTCAGGTCGCCGAAGAAGACCAGCCCCAGCCACAGTAACAGCGAAGCGCCGACGGCTGTTGCGCTTTTGCGAGTGAGGGCGCTGATGACGAAGCCGAAGCCCAGCGAGGCCAGCGCCAGCAGGACGGTGTAGCCGGTGAGGGCGAGAAAGACTGAGGGGTCGCCGTCGCCGGTTGACGACAGGGCAATGGCCGCCAACCCGAAGCCGACGGCCAGGGCGGCAGTGACGGCCAACCCGGCCCCTAATGCTTTGCCAAAGAATACTTCGGCGCGATTCACCGGCTGGGCCAGCAGGTACATCAAGGTTCCCCGTTCGCGATCTCCGGCCAGCGCGCCCGCGCCCACGCTGAGGCCGAGCAGTGGCACGAAGAGCAGGAGGGCGTTGACGAGGCTGGCGGCGGTGCGACCAAAGCCGCCGAGGCCGCTATAGCCGGCGGAGGCCTGGCTGGCTTGCGAGAGGGCAAAGGCCAGCGCCGCAAAACCGACGGCGTAAAAGGCCAGCCACTTGTTGCGCAAGCTCTCGCGCAGTTCACGTTGAGCAATCGTCCAGAGCAGTGTCAATTCCATTTTTTCAGGCACGGATTTTCACCGATGCACACGGATCGTGATTCCAAATCTGTGTTCATCTGCGTTCATCTGCGTCCCCTCAATTCCACAAACGGCCTCGCTCCACTTCAAAGTCCAGCACCGAGATGCCCTGCTCGGCCAGCAGGCTCAGGGGTTGCAATTTGTTTTGCGGGTCTACACGGACGACGACGGTTCCGCGCCCGTTAAGGTGAGCGTTGAGGCCGTTGCTCTCAAAGCAGGCCAGGGCGCGGGGACGTTCGCCATCGGCGACCCACAGGGTGAGTTCAACATCCGGCGCGAGCCGCAAACGGACTTCGCCGGGGTTGAGCGTCTCAACCACCCGACCGGCCTCCATGACGACCACCCGGTCGGCCAGCGTTTCCACTTCTTCGATGCGGTGCGAGGCGAAGATGATGGTCTTCTTCTCTTTGCGAAGCGTCCCCAACAGAGCCAGGTAGTCGCGCCGCGCTTTAGCGTCGAGGTTGGCCGTCGGCTCGTCGAGCAGAAGCACGGGCGGGTCGGACAGCAGAGCCACCGCCAGCGCCAGCCGTTGCTTGAGGCCGCCGGAGAGGGCGGGCACGGGTTTACGAGCGTGCTCGCTCAGGCCGAGGCGTTCGAGCAAGGCCGGAATACGTTCTATGGGAGATGAGAGATGAGAGACGAGAGATTGCTCAATCTCCAATCTCTCATCTCTCATCTCTTTTCTTTCTTTCAACCGGGCATAAAACTCCATCGTCGCCTGAACGGTCATATCATAAAAGATCGCCTCTTGTGGCACGTAGCCGATGTTGCGGCGGGCGGCCTTGCCGTTCCGACGCACATCACAGCCCTGAATGGAAACGTCGCCTTCAAACTCGATGAGGCCGAGCAGGGCTTTGATTAGGGTAGTCTTGCCGGCGCCGTTTTCGCCCCACAGGGCCAGCGCCTCGCCGGGGCGGGCCGTGAACGAAACGCCGTTCAGGGCCGCCGTCTTGCCGTAGCGTTTGATCAGGCCCTCAACGCGCACAGCGGTTTCGGGTGGGGTTTGAGTTGCCATAGGGTGATGCCCTTTTGTGTTTTCTTTGCGGTTCATAAAAGCCAAAGCGCCGAACAGGATGCCAACGGCAAATATAGCGACCCCCAGCAGAGTCATGGGCAGGGCCGGTTTCTTCGGGGCGATGGCCGAGGCCGGAATGATTGCGGGTTGCAGGCGCGGCGACTCATCCACTAATTTGGGTTGGGGCTTGATAATGGGAAATGAGGACGCGGCGAACTCGATGGTTTGCGCCGCCGGGCTGTAGATGAGAGCGCGCAACATCGGCTCGCGATCGGTCAGGCTTTCAAAGAAACGTTCGGAGGTGTAAGGCGACTCGCCCAGGTTGTCGCCGTCAACGTCGAAACCGGCATAATCGCTCCAGTAGTTGCCCCGCCAGACATTTTCGCCGGGGTGGCCACCGCCCTGCTGTGCAACCTGTTCCACGTTCTCCCAGAAGGTGTTGTTCTCAAACGTGTTGCCGCGCACGGCAGTGAGCAGGATCGCCCCCACGTCGTTGAAGGCGAAAATGTTGTCGGTGAAGCGGCCCCAGCTTTGGGGGTTGAATGGCGTGCCGTCCACGAAAATTCCGGCGCGGTTGTCCACCACCACGTTGCCGGTCACTTCGACAAAGTCGGCGTCTTTGAAGCCGAGGGCGTAACCGCTCGGCCCGCGCTGGCCGCGAATGTCGTTGTCGCGCAGGATCACGTTGCTGGAGTACATGGTGTAAACGCCCACCGAGTTGTTCAGCACCCGGTTGCCTTCCACCTGCGAGTTGTTGCAGTACATCAGATGCAGGCCGTAGCGCCCGCCTTCGATGAGGTTGTCGCGCACGACGATGTTTTCGGCGTACCACAACACCACGTCGCGGGCGTCGTGAACGTGGTTGCCTTCGACGATGACATCCTTGCTGTACCAGACCCGAATGCCGTCGCCTTTGCGGCCCGAGTCGTACTGGGCTTTGCTGGCAATGTCGTTGCCGCGCACCACAGCCCCGTCGGCCTGCTCGACGAAGACGCCAAAGAGCACGTCGCTCAAACGATTGCCTTCAACCGTGATATCCGGCGCGGTGAGGGTGATGCCGGCGTGGTCGCGATCCGGCTCGACGCCGCTGCCGCGCACATGGAACCCTTTGAAGACGATGCCGGGCGCGTTGAGCATGACGACCGTGCCCTGTCCGCCGCCGTCAATCACCGGCCAATCCACCCCAACCAGCGTCACCGATTTTGCGATCACGAGTGCCGGGTACGCGCCGCCGTGAACTTCGACGGTGTCGCCGTCGCCGGCGTCGGCCAGGGCGGCTTCAATGGTGGTGTAGGGGCCGGAGGGGGAAACAATCAAGTGATCAGTGAACAGTGAAGAGTGATCAGTGGCAGACGGAGCCGCTGTAGTTGGCAACGCGCCAAGCAATATTGCCAACACGACCCCCATGATTCCCGGCATAGACAGTTTCATTGCTCGACTCACTTGTCGCTCACGAATTACTGATAACTGGCAACTGATCACTGCCCACTTTCTTGCGGGCGTCCACAATCGGTTTGTAGGCGGCGCGGTGGAACCACAGGCCGACGAGCATCACGACGATGGCGGCAATCGCCAGGTAGAAGCCGGCGGTGAAATTGGCGACAGTGCCGAACTGGGCGACTTTGCCAATGCCGATGATGGGCGGGGTGAAAGGCTGGATAGCGTCGCCCAGCGCCGAGTCGGGGTCAATGCTGTGACCGTAGTGATAAAGGATGTACCAGAGGTCGGCCACGAAGACGACGGGGAAACCGAGGACGGGCAGGGCCAGCACGCCGGCCCATTGATTGTGAATGAACACTCCGGCGATCAACAGCAGGCCGAGGGCCACAATCGAGAAAATGGAGATCGAGCGTTCAAACTGGCCGCCCTCGTCGAGCGGCGGCAGGCCCAGGTAGTGATTGAGTTCGTCAATCTCGCGCATGTCGCCCTCGAGATGATTGACGTACACATCCACCTTCAGGCCTTTGGGATACTGCGGGGCTGTCATCGTCATGCTCCAGTAGGGCAGGAACATCGAGATCATCAGCATCAACGCGGCCAGCATGAGCAGGGCGCTGGGGAAAAGATAATCCGTCAGGCGGCGGGTACTGCCGTCGGGGAGGAGGACTTTGACGTCGGGGTCGAGGGAGAAGAACTGCTTCATGGGTTTACTCGTGAGACAGGGAGTAGGGGAGCAGGGGAGACAAGGAGAAGTTAATCTCCTTGTCTCCCGATCTCCATGTCTTCGGCTCTGATTACGGTTTGACTAAGAAGTACCCGATCATCTCCAGATGCAGGGCCGAGCAGAACTCGGTGCAGTAGAAGGTGAAGGTGCCGGCCTTGTTGGCGTCGAACTCAATGGTCTGTGCTTCGCCTGGCTCAAGGCTGAGATTAATGTTGTAGCCGGAGAGGCCAAAGCCGTGTGTCGCGTCGCGCTGGCGCTCAAGGCTGGTGAAGTGCCAGACCACGTGATCACCTTTGTTGACTTCAACGTGCTCTGGCGTGTAGTGAGACCGCACGACTGCCGTCCAGATTTCAACGTTGTTGCCGTTGCGTTCCACCCGGGCCTGGGCCGCGTCGGTGATGGCGTTCGGGTCAACGCTCATCGTCTCCGGGTTCCAACCAATTTCGGGGTAGACCTCGAATGGGTGCAGTTTGTCGGCCTTGATGATCTGAGCGTAGTGCGGCTCGGCCATGCCGATGGGCATGTCGTAGATCACTTTCATCTGATCGCCGGTCTGGGCGATGTCCACCAGTTGGAAGTTTTGCGGCAGGAGCGGCCCGACGTTGGCGAAGCGGTCAATGCTCCACTTGTTGAGGGCCACTACGTAGCCGCCATCGGGCGAGGCGGTGTCGCCTTCTGCCGCCGCGATGTGGCCGATGTTGTATTGCACGGGCAGTTTCTGGACGAGCGTCCACGGTTCTTCAGGGTGCTTGTCGGCGTACGGGCCGCCGAGAGTCCAGCGGGCCACCGCCGAGTCCAGGAAGAGCGAGGTGTAGGCGTAACCCTTGTCGTCGTAGACGGTGTGAAGCGGGCCGAGGCCGAGTTCAACCTGGGCTTCCATCACCTTGTCGAGCGGGATGACGGGGACGCCGTAGGAGTCGGTCTCCAAACCGCCGGCTTCGATGGCGGCCTTGATCTTGTCGAAGGAGTAGATCGTCACGTGCGGGTCGAGCTTGCCGCCGACGACGATGAACTCGCCGCCGGGGGTCACGTCCGCGCCGTGCGGACTCTTCGGCTCGGGGGCGAAGTAGAGGATGTTTTCCTTGATGGCGGTCTCCATGCTGATGACGGCGATCCCGTTCAGCTTTTCTACGTCCCCGCCCTTGAAGACCTGCTCGGCCTTCTTCCAGTCCACGATGTGCAGATAGTCCACGTCGTTCTTGGTCGTGCCGGCCTCGAAGGCCGGGTTGCCCAGTTCCACGCCGCCGGTGGCCAATTCGGTGTTGAACGAGTTGCAGAAGAACCAGCCCTCGCTCACGCCTTTGCCGGCGTCGCACAGGTCTTGCCAGTAGGGCGGCAGTTCAATCTGGAAGGACTGGGATTCGTCCACCCGGCCCTTGGCCCGGTCAAATTTCCAGAAGGTGATCAGGCCGCGATACTTGTTCTGATACTCGTCAATGGGCGCATACTCAAAGCCGAGCGGGGCGGCATATTGCGGGCCTTCGATGACGTACTCGGTGTTGGGGGTGACGAACGCGCCGCCGTGGTCGTTGATGGCGTTGGGGTTTTTGATGATCTGCTTGGTCTCGAAGTCGCGCAGGTCAATCACCGCCAGGCGGGCGTTGGCCTTGTCGTTGATGAAGAGGAACTGCCCGTCGTACTCACCTTTGGTCTCCGACAGGTTGGGGTGATGAGTGTCGCCCCACTTGAGTTCATCGCCGTTCGGCATGTAGCCGCCCTCGATGACCTTGTCGCTCGACCCGCCGAAACCGTAGCCTTGCCAGGGTTCGGGGGTGAAAACGCCGATGAGCTTGAGGATGCGCATGGACGGCACGCCAATGGCCAGCACCTGGCCGCCCTGCCCGCCCGAAGCGAACATGATGTAGGGGTCGAGCTGGCCGGAGGGGGTGTAGGTCTTGAGGGCGGCAGCGATGTCGTCCTGGGTCAGGCCACGGGCGGCGGCAATGGCCGCCGCGTCGGCGGGCAGGCCGCTCGTGGCCGGGGTGGCGGCCGGCTTGCCGCCACTGCAGGCCACCAGCAGGGTGACCAGCGCTAACAGTGTTGTCAATACTTTTTTCATAGAAGCCTCCTTGGGGTTGTGAGAAAAGCGAATCGCTTGAATAACCGATATGCCCCAGATTGTTCCTTAAAACACAATCGGAGCGTATGACAATCGTCATATTCAGGCCGGGCCGGGAATAAAAAAAGCGCCCTCACGGTGAGGGCGCTTCAAACAAATGACAAATATCATGTGTTTCTTACTGCAGAGGCTATGACATCCCTTCCTCAGGCGGGGCGGTTTGCGCGCCCTGCCAGAGCCGTTGATACTCGGCGCGGACGCTGGCATCCAACTGCCCGGCCAACTCCAGCGGCAGTTTCAAGATGGCGATCAATTCCTGAACGTCGGCCAGGTCTTTGAGCCGGTGGGAGGCCGAGAGGCCGGAAGCCAGCTTGAGTTCGACGAGCTTCTCCAACGCCAAAACCCACAAGCCGTCCCGCTCCACGCGGGCCAAAACCGGATCAGGAAACGCCACCGGTTTCGGTTTGCCGTCGCCCGGATACTCACCGGTCGTCATCACTTCGACCTTGACGCCGGTGCGCGTGTCGCGGAAAGATTTTGAGGCGGTGGCAAAGGCCGGCAAATACCCCAACCCGACAAATTTCTCCTTGAAAAGGCGCAATGTCTCAGGCGTCATCAGAATGTCCACGTCTTCGGTGAAACGGCGGTAGCCGTGCGCCGCCAGGGCCAGGCCGCCGATCAGCGCGTACTCCAGCCCCTCTTCCCTCAACCGGGTTGCCAGGGCGCGAAGCGTTTCGTAGACATCGCCTTCCTTCATAAAGAAACGGCTCCCTTCCTGATACACATCCCAAATGGAGGGTGGGGTGGCTTGCATGTTCACGGTTAGCGTTCAGTTCTTGCGATTATCAGCCAGCTTCATGGCGTCCATCAGTTTTCGGCCAGTTCCAAACGAATTGTAAGGAGTGGGCAGATAGTAAATCCTGTTGGGTTGAAATGGAAAAACAGCCTCGGTTTTGGCGTCCAGTTCTTCAGCGAGAATACGAATCAGCCTGAGTTTGTCTTGCGCCGGCAGTTGCTGGACGGTGGGGAGAATTTCTGCAAGGGTCATAGCGAACTCCTATCCTGGGGCAATTGGTAGGCTACTCCATACTATGGTTTGACTCTCTATGGCTTATCCAAGCCATTCGCCTTCAAAAAGTCGTCTGACTTATTGAAACTGCTCAGGAATAAAGGCGTTCCCGAAAAGGACAAAGGCGATACTGGCCCAATCGTCATGAATGAATATTCTCGCGATGATGTATCAAACGATGAGTGAGGGTCGCGGAATAATTGATACAGGTCAAGGGCTTTGCTTCGCCCGCCAACTAACTCGCTGAGGGCCTTGAACTCTGACCCCATGCCCAACCCAAAGCCAAAGAAAAAAATACGCAATTGTTCCAGAATCTCCCGATGCAGACTAGACAAGGTTTGACTTATGAACATCCAGCCCACGCCATACTTGCGCGTGGTTCGGGCTGCGTCAATCAATATGCCCCTAACGCTTTTTTTCTGGTCATTTTCAGGTTCTTCGCGTGGGGCGAGTCGGTGTGCTTCATCTATCAAGACAAGTGTATTGAGACTTCGGTTCTGTTTGTAGGCTTCTTCAGCGGTTCTGCGAATACCCTCCAGCAGACGCTTAATCACCAAAGCCTGGATTGTCTCGTTCCACAGCACCTCTACGGATTGCTCGGATTGCGCTTCTTCGTTAAACAATGGCCCTAAACTGCTACTACCACCCAGCGATATAGCCTGCTCAATTGACAGGTCAATTACTACAAGAGGACGGCGGTCTTTCTCTGGGTCAAATAAGCCGCGCAAAAGGGCTTCAACTTTCCGCGCACTCTTTCGGTCTTCCCTGAAAAGTTGAGCAACAGGTAGCCAGATTGTTCGATATATCTCATCAGGGTCGGCTTCTTGTATAGCTTCAGCGAATCTCTCAGCCGCTGCTCCTTCCTTTGCATAGATTTTGTTCTGCACCTTATCCTGTTTTAGTAATGCCCAAGCGCGGTCAAAGCTGCTTCGCTCATGCAACTTCGCCAGAGTTAACTTGGCCTTCTGCATTTCCAAAATGAGTTGGCCGGACGCTAACTCCGCCTTGTCGCGAGTCATAATTTGAAGTTCTCGAAAGAATCGCGACTCAGTAAGTATTTGCTCAAAGAGTTCCCATCGGTCGAGTATAAGGTCGCGGACGCTGTAAACTTGGGTTGACTTGTTGAGTTGATTGAGTACGGTTTTAGTCGGTAAAGTGAATTGCCCAAGCACCGACTCGCCTTTGGCTTCCTTTGCAAATTCTCCCTGCGGGTCAATGACCAGCATAGCCATCTTTGGATAACGCGCATAGGCCAGCAATATCATTTTCGCCAAAACTGATTTGCCTGAGCCAGTCTTGCCGAAGATGCCGAGGTGATAGGCCTCGCCTGCTCCATCTGGCCCTGTGTCAAAATGCTTAAACCATAAGGGCAGGTTGGGAGTAGAACCGTATACCTTGCCGAGGTAAAACAACTGCTGTCGATAAGGTGATAGCAGTTCATTGAGTACGCCATCATCAACTAAATGAATGGGCGTTCCGGTGGCTGGAACTGTGCCAAGAATGCTTGGCCTATAACCATTGGCTCCTCCGGCAAACACAGCACTGATGAGCATTTCGCCTTGATGGGTGTCTTGGCGTTCGCTAACAGCGTCAATACGCCCGCGTTGCCTAATGAGACTCCGCATCGTAGGGTCTTCGTGCCACACGTTTCGCAACGTCACTTCGGTGATTTGGCCGAGGGCATAGTGAGGACTGTTATCTTGCAGATACCGCAATAAAGCCAACTCACCAACGAGTTTTTTGCTGACTGCCCCGCCCATAATGTCTAGGGCCAACTCATTCGTTGAAGATGGCGAACCTATAACTCCGATTCGCTCAGACTGGTCTATCAGTTTGTCAACGTGGCTAGAAGTATCGTGTGTCATAGTCATCTACCTGTTTCAGTTCGATATCCGTGAAGCCCAAGGAATATATCTGCGACATCGCCTTGATATGCCTCGGCCATGTGCTGGCTTGTAATTTGTCTAAACGTTGGGATGGCTGTTGCAAGCGACTTAACCATACGGTCAGCCATATAAAGCGGGTAAGGTTCCATCATTGCGGGTGCGCCGCATTGATGTTTGATAGCATGTAACACGCTTGCAAGTCTAGCGGGGGTTTTGGCAACCGCGCGACTCATTTCAAGGCGCAAAGCAGGCAACCAAGGATATGGCCGGTAATACACCACCTGAATTTCATACAAGCGATTTGTGATGTCGTCGGCGAGTTCCGCCACACCCTTGGCCTTAATAGGGTTAGTATTCAAATGCCAAGGCTTTTCAGGCTTTTTCAACTCAACTGGTTGGGTAATTTCTCCTGGCTCTAGGATGCCAGTCAAAATAGAACGGTCATCTTGTGACTCTGGCCACTGCGATATTTCTCCTATTTCACGACGAGTAGTGTATTTAGGGATAGCCACCCAATACTTGTCGGAACGGTGCGCTTTGAGTATTGCCTGATAGGCTTCCAAAATGTCCTTCGCACGGGCCAGAAACTCCTGCGAAGTTTTCAAATGTTCTGCTTCCTGTATTTTGTTCAGTGCTTGATTGAAGAAGATGATTGGAGTGGTCAGCGACCCATCAAGAAAAACAACTTCATGAGGGGCTTGTACGGCTAGGCTTAACTCCATCCCCATCATCAAGGCTCTCGCTATTGTTCCGGTGTCGGGGTCGTGCGACTCGGTTTCAATCAAAACCTGATGGCGCGGTTCAGGCCAGAAACGGTTTTCTGACGGCGGGGTCAGTCCCTCCATAGCAACCGCTGCCACCGCTATCAAGTCAATAGCCAATAATCGCTCAATGGCAAATGCTCCATCTATTCCACAAGTTGTCGGGATGATGCCATACTCAAAATCAGATTCGCGGCCCAATAGCTTTGAGTCTGTCAGTTGATTGCGGCGGGCGGCCTTCTGTGATTGCAATTCATGGAATGAGTCCAGAAGGGCTTTTCCCACTTCCTGAGTGCGCTGTAGCACTTCGTCAACAAGCGCCGATGGCAAATCGGCAAAAGGGCGGTCGAAATTAGCATTCATGATTTCTTCAAAGTGAGCAAATGCTCAATTTGTTCTTTATCCCAAGCGTGCCAACCGTCGACTCTGTCGGCTCTCGGCAATAGCCACCGTTCGCACCACCAATCTACTAGGTCTTGAAACGATTGGTGATAGTAAACGGGGCGAGATGCTTTTCCGCTCATATAGTTTTCTAGATTAGAACTTAGTGGAAACAGAAAAGCCTCGCGCCTTACGCCATGCTTGAGTAATTGGCTTGGCAGGTCAAGCAGGCTAAAAACCCGTTTGTAGTTTTGCCACATGATGCGAGGGCCAACCCCAAAGCCGCCCCGTATAACTTCTCCTGATTTCTCTAGAAACTCGCAGACCAAAGGGTACAAAGGCGCGAGATGGAAACTGCCATATCCTTCCGTGTAACCGATTGAATATGCTATGGCACGGTTGTTGTAGTTTAGTCTGTTATAGATGCTGCTTCTTCCATAGGCGCTTGTTGTAGTGAGGGCAACGAGTCTTGCTGGCAAAGTCCGTTTATCAATTTCGGTAACTGCCCCGGTGTATTTTTTACTGTAAGCCTGCCTAACTTCGTTTGATGCGGCGGTCAGCGCAACTAATTTCCCGCCCAACAACCGATTGTAAGGGGGGATTGCGCCTAGCGTGTATATATCCATCGTTTGATTTACAAGCTCAATTTTTCGCCCTTCCGGGTAGTTGAATAGCTTGTCACGTACAGGAAAATCAAGTGGAGGGGACTGTAGACCAAGAACGCCAATTAATTTTTCGTTGGCTTCATCCAGTAAAACATATCTTAGCCGTCTGCCGTAACCCCGTGTAAATGGTAAAGACCACGTTAGCCGTGCAAGACGAAAAAGATTGGCCCAATGCTCGTCATTGACTTCTATCAGAATAGGTTTAATTTTTGCAGGGGCCATATCAATGCCGTCTGCAAAATACTTAGAATACTTGGGATAATTAGCCTTAATCCACTTTTGGTTTTTGAGCAGTTCGACTTGAACGGCTGGCTCATGCAAAGCGCGGAGGGAATCTTTTGTCTCCTCCGAGTCGGATTGTTTTACCTGCTTAAAATGCGCGAGTATCTTCCGACGGAGACTCTTGGCTGTTACTTCTTCTAGCTTATGTTTGGATACCATCACGCTGAATTATATGCCCAAGCTTGTGCCTGGGAAAGCCACTCGATAAGTTGCTCTACAGGCCAACACCCCTCTACAAGATGTTACCCACACTGAGCGGTATAATATCCCACATTCGGAATCAGACCACACCTCACCCTGTAAGCAACCACACCATTATGACTTCTGAGCCTACTGCCCCCCAACCCACCGACTTCATCCGCGCCGCCGTGGCCGAAGACCTGAAGGCGGGTCGCTTCAACCGCGTCCACACCCGCTTTCCGCCGGAGCCGAACGGCTACCTGCACATCGGCCACGCCAAAGCCATCAGCGTGGACTTCGGCATCGCCGCCGACTTTGGCGGCCAATGCAATCTGCGCTTCGACGACACCAACCCGGTCAAAGAAGATACCGAGTATGTCGAGAACATCATGGCCGACATCCGCTGGCTGGGCTACGACTGGGAAGACCGTCTCTTCTACGCCTCCGACTACTTCGAGCAACTCTACGAGTACGCCGTCAAGTTGATCAAGAAAGGCAAAGCCTACGTCTGCGACCTCACCGCCGACGAAGTGCGCGAGTATCGCGGCACGCTCACCGAGCCGGGCCAGGACAGCCCCTATCGCAACCGCCCGGTGGAGGAGAATCTGGATTTGTTCGCCCGGATGCGGGCCGGTGAGTTCCCCGATGGTGCCCGCACCCTGCGAGCCAGGATTGACATGACCGCCGGCAACATCAATATGCGCGATCCGGTGCTCTACCGCATCCTCCACGCCAGCCACCACCGCACCGGCGACGCCTGGTGCATTTACCCGATGTACGACTTCGCTCACGGCCAGAGCGACTCCATCGAAGGCGTCACCCACTCGCTGTGCTCATTGGAATACGAAGATCACCGGCCCTTGTATGATTGGTTGATTAGAGAATTGGAGATTTACGCCCCGCGCCAGATCGAGTTCGCCCGCCTCAATCTTTCCTACACGGTGGTGAGCAAGCGCAAGCTCTTGAAATTGGTGAAGGACGGCCTCGTGCGCGGCTGGGACGACCCGCGCATGCCCACCCTCACCGGCCTGCGGCGGCGCGGCTATACACCCGAAGCCATCCGCGATTTCTGCGCCCGCATCGGCGTCACCAAGATCAACGGCACGATTGACCTGGCCCTGCTGGAGCATTGCGTCCGCGACGACCTCAACAAGCGCGCGCCCCGGGTCATGGGCGTGCTCAAGCCCCTGCGCGTCGTCATCGAAAACTATCCCGAAGATCAGGTTGAGGAAATGGATGCAATCAACAACCCCGAGGACCCAACCGCCGGGACGCGCAAGGTGCCCTTCAGCCGCGTGCTCTACATCGAGCAGGACGACTTCCGCGAGAACCCGCCGCCCAAATATTTCCGCCTCGCGCCGGGCCGCGAGGTGCGCCTGCGCTACGCCTACTTCGTCAAGTGTGTGGAGGTGGTGAAGGATGCGAACGGCCAGGTGGTGGAATTGCGTTGCACCTGCGACCCGGCCACGCGCGGCGGCGACGCGCCCGATGGTCGTAAAGTGAAGGCCACCATTCACTGGGTGGCGGCCGCCACTGCGGTGGAGGCCGAAGTGCGTCTCTATGATCGCCTGTTCCAGAACCAGGACCCGGAAGCGAGTGGCGACTTCCTTTCCGACCTCAACCCGCATTCGTTGGAAGTCCTGCCTAAGTGCTACGTGGAGCCGTCACTGAAAGGGGCAACGGTCGGCGACCGCTACCAGTTCGAGCGCAACGGCTACTTCTGCGTAGATGCTGATTCGGCGGACGACCGGCTCGTCTTCAACCGCACCGTGTCGCTAAAGAGTGATTACCAAGTGCCCAAAACCTTATAGCCTTTCATCGCGCAAGGCCGTCTGCGCCGCAAAGTAGCCGCACATGCCGTGCACGCCGCCGCCCGGCGGGGTGGAAGCCGAGCAAAGATAGAGGCCGCGGGCTGGAGTGGCGTAAGGCGGAAAATGCCACGTGGGACGGGTGAAGAGTTGGCCAAAATCCTGCACCCCGCCGGTGATGTCGCCGCCGATGTAGTTGGGGTTGTATTGCTCCATCACTTTTGTCGAATGAGAGTGATGCGCCAGAATGCAATCGCGAAAGCCCGGCGCGAAGCGCTCGATTTGGGCAATGATGCGTTCGGTCATGTCAACGGTGGAGGCATGTGGCACGTGGCAGTAAGCCCAGGCCGTGTGCTGGCCCTGCGGCGCGCGTGAGCAATCGAATAGACTCTGCTGGGCCAGCAAGATGTAAGGCCGCTCGGCGGTTTCGTTCCGCCACACGGCGCTTTCGGAAGCGGCAATTTCCTCAAGCGTGCCGCCCAGATGCACCGTGCCGGCGCGTCGGCATGCTTCAGCTTTCCACGGGATCGGCTCACTCAAGGCAAAGTCAATCTTAAAGGCCCCCGGCCCGTAACGATACCGCTCCAGCGTGTTGCGATACGACGCCGGCAGGCGATCCTTTGCCAGATGCAGGAACTGGCGCGGGGTCACATCAAAAAGAACAGCGCGGGCGGACGGCAACTCATCCACCGAGTCCACTCGCGCATCAGTGACGATCTCGCCGCTCAGCGAACGAAGATAAGCCGCCATCGCGTTCACAATGGATTGCGAGCCGCCTTTGGCGACCGGCCAGCCGACGGCGTGGCCGAGGATGCCGAGCATGAAGCCGAAGGCGGCGGTGGGTGGGCGCTCCAACGGTTGGATCGAGTGGGCGGCCAACCCGGCGAACAAGGCCCTGGCCCGCCCGCCCCGAAAGAGAGTCTGAGCCAGAGTCCGGGCGGGCCAGATCGCCAGCAGGCCAAAGCGAGTCATGGCCAGCGGGTAGCGCGGAAAGCGCAACGGGCCGAGAAACTCGCGCATGATCTTTTCCCAGTCCGCCACGAGCGGTTTCATCAAGCGTTGATAGGTTTTTGAATCTGCGCCGAGCGAGTCGCCCGTGGCTTCAAGCGACCGATCCAGCACTGCCGCCGTGCCGTCGTCAAACGGGTGAGCCACAGGAATTGACGGCTGGATCCATTCCAGGCCGAATTCACTCAATGACAACGACCGGAAAAACGGGGAGGCCAATCCAAGAGGATGGGCGGCCGCGCACACGTCGTGGACGAAACCGGGCAGAGTCAGTTCGGCGGAGCGGGAGCCGCCGCCGATGGTGGAAGCGGCTTCGCGCACCAGCACTTTGCGCCCGGCCCGGGCGAGGGTAATGGCGGCGGCCAGCCCGTTGGGGCCGGCGCCGACGATGATGGCGTCGTAAATAGGCATAGGGTGGTTTGACGCAAAGCCGCCAAGGGGCAAAGGGCGCAAGGTTTCTTTTTCATTCCTTTGCGTCCCTGCGTCTTGGCGTCGAAGTCTTTCAGCCGCGTTTGAAAACTTTCCTGGTCAGCGTCAGCGGCATGTACAGCGCCGTGCGCAGGGCGGCGTTGTGCCAGACGTTCTTCGCTTCGCTCCACTGCACGCGCGGATCTACAAGCGTGTTCTTCTGCCCGACTTTGATGTTCTGCGCGCCGAGGTGGGTTGCCAGATTGGTGAGTGTGGCATGCCAGTGCGTGTCTTCAGTCTTGTGGACGACGCCGAGGCGACAGCCAAGTTCGTAGACAGGATCGTTGGCGCGGATGAGAACCTGGATTTGCGCCACCGGGCCATCTTCGTCTTCGTGGGCGCTGAAGGTGATCATGCCGGCAAACATGTGGCCTTCGGGCGTCATGAAGCTGAAAGAGACGTCGTCGGCGTAGATGACCAGGACGCCGGTGGAGATGAGGGGCGCGCCGCCGGGGCCGGTCATGCCGCCCGGCCCGGCCAGGTTGAGCAGGGCCACTTCGCCCGGCGCAATGCCGATGATGGAGCCATAAAAGCGGTTGCCCTTCTGCCAGAAACTGCCAAAGTTCTTCTTCCAAATGTTGATGATGTCGGCAGGCGATTGTTGGACGCCCGGCAGGCGCACCGAGTAGGTTTTCTGCCACATCTGCCCAAAGCCTTTGAGCGGCCCGGTGAGGCGGCGGCCATCCACGTTCAGGTTGACGGCCTCGCGCGGGACGTCCTCGGTTTTGAGTTTAGTGACCGGCACAGCCCACGAGGCGACGTGGGGATTCTCGTCTTCGGGAAGAGAGGAGGATTGGGTGCTCATGCGTTCTCCATTGATCAGCCAGCCGTGGCGATTGCATCGGCTTCGGTATTGAAGATGCCGATAGCTTCGTTGAGGCGGGTCAACTCAAAAATCTGCTGGTAGTGCTGGCTCAGGCCGCAGGCCAGCAGGTGTTGCTTTTGCCGGTTGGCGCGCACGAGCAGAGTCACCAGCAGGCCGATGCCGGAACTGTTCATGTATTCGAGGCCGCTGAAATTCAGGATGATGATGCGCGCACCGGCGGCGGTGGCCTGAGTGTAAGCATCCGACAAGGCCGCCTCGGCGGCGGCGGTGATGTCGCCTTTGATGTCCACCACACTGGCGTGGCTATTAAGTGAACGCACGGTGAGAGTCGCTTTAGCCGGGGTCATGGCATTCCTCATTCTGGATTTCGGATTGGGGATTTTGGATTGACAACCGCTTCCGTCGGGAGGGAGCCGTCATATCCGTAATCAAAAATCTAAAATCCTAAATCGAAAATTACTGGGCCGCGAGGGCGCTGGCCTCGTCGGGATAGATGTTCATGAAATCGGACAGCCGGGTGATCTGGAAGATTTCGACATAGTGACTGCTCAGGCCGGTGGTGAACAACCGCTGGCCCGACTTGCGCGCTTGCGCCAGCAGGCCGACGATGAGGGCGATGCCGGTGCTGTTGATGTAGTCTACGCCGCTGAAGTTGAGCAGGATAATTTTAGGATGGGCCTGGTTGGCTTCGGTATAGGCGTTGTTCAGAACTTCTTCGGCAAAGGAATTGATCTCGCCGCGCAAGTCAATAATCGCAGTTGAGTTTGCCTGGCGCACGCTTGTGGATAGTGTGTTATTGGGCATGCCCGTCTCCTTGAAGAGTTACGATGAGTTCGAGGGTGTGGTGCGCCTCGTTGCTGATCACGTTCATCTTGTCCACCATCTTCTCGATGAGGAACAACCCCCAGCCGCGCGGCGTTTGCAGGCCGGCCAGCTTGGCGTCCAGATCGGGGGTGGCCGCCGCCACCGGCTTGTTGCCAGCCAGAGCGTGATCGGTGATGCGCACCGCCAACGCGTCCCGGGCCGCCGACACTAACACGGCGATTTCCACGTTCAGGTCGGGCCGGTTCTGGTTGCCGTGCTCGATGGCGTTCATCGTGCCTTCGGCCACTGCCGTCTTCAATTTTTCAAAACGGGCCGAGGGCAGGTTCAGGTCCTTCACTACCTCGGCCACGCGTTGCATGGCTTCACGTTCGTTGCCGGGTTCGCTGGGGACAGTAAAGGCGGCAATGGTTTGCCAGGAGGCGGCTTCCCCCCCATCCTCTGCTTCACCACGTTGAACGACCACCATCGTCGTATCGTCTTCCTGTTCCCAGTCCGGGCCGGTGAAGGTTTTGAGTTCGTCGAGCAAAAATTCAATCACGCTCGCGCCGCCCTTGTGTTCGCCAACCAGCCGCCCCAGGCGCGGGAACCCGAACATATCGCGCCGGGCATTGTGGGCTTCCACCAGGCCGTCGCTGTAGAAAAGGATGCTCTCGCCGGGGGCGATCATCTTTTCTTTTTCTTCGTAGTTCATGCCCGACATCAGGCCGAGCGGCATCCCGCGCGCACGCAGTTCGGTTGCGCCGGCGCCCGACCAGGCATAGGGCAAATCGTGGCCGGCGTTGGCGTAGTGCAAGCGCCCAGTGGTCGAGTCGAGGATGGCGTACAGGCAGGTGACGAACATCTTGGGCGGGATGTCGGGGCAGATCAGGTTGTTGACTTGCGCCAGCACTTGCCCGGGGGTGTCGAATTGGAGGGCGGCCGTGCGCAAGAGCGCGTGGGCGGTGGCCATGACCAGGGCCGCCGGTACGCCTTTGTCGGTGACATCGCCGATCACCAGACCCAGGCGGCCATCGGGCAAATAGATGAAGTCGTAAAAGTCGCCGCCCACCGAGCGCGCGGGTTGGTAATAGGCGGCCACGTTCCAGCCGGCCAGGGCGGGTAATTCTTTAGGCAGAAGCGTTTGCTGGATCAGGCGCGCGACGCGCAATTCCTGTTCCAACCGTTCACGGGCTTGCGCTTCGAGTTGTTGCTGGCGCACCAGTTGCGCCACGCGCACCGCCGGCCCGGCCTGCGTGGCCAGGTTGCTCAACAGCCCGCGGTCGTCGCTGGAATAGTCCTGCTCACTGCGGCGATGGTCGAGGCTGACCACGCCAATGAGTTCACCCTGGCTGACCAGCGGCACTATCAGTTTGACCCGGGCCGCCTTCAACACTTTCAGCGCGGGCGAGTCCATATTGAGTCGTTCGATCTCCACTGTGCCGGGCGAACTCTGGAAATAGACCGCCAGCGGGTCGTTGGGCGCAATTTCAAGGGTGAGCGCCTTGACCGGGCGGGCCGGTTGGGCCGCCGGCTGTTGAGGCGTCTCGGTTGCCGCCGGTTGGCTTTGACCGGTCAGCGTTTGCCAGAAAGATCTCAGTAAAGTGGTCATTTCAACTCCAGTCTACAGGATAAGCGTTTGCGGATCGTTACGAAGAGCGTTACGGGCTTATCCGCAGATTTCGCAGATTTACGCAGATTTTTCGATTTATCTGCGGAAATTTGTGTTCATCTGCGTCCCATTTATTTCCCTTGCGCCTTTGCATCTTAGCGTCCTTGCGTTAAAGCGCTTCGTTGGCCGAGAGCGCGCCAGTGCGGCGCGAGCGGGGTCACCGCCAATTCGTGTGCGGACTGCCGCGCCGCCAGGCCGACGATTTCGGTGAAGGTCGGGTAGGCCAGTTCCAGTTCGGCTAACTGCTCGATTTGCAGTCCGGCCGCCATGCCGGTGGCAATCAATTGTACGACTTCCACCGCCTGCTCGCCGACGACGTGTGCGCCTAACAGTTGGCGCGTGGCTCGCGAAACAATCAGCTTGCAGAACCCGTCCGGGCGGCCATCAATCACGGGCCGATCCAGTTCGGCGTAAGACACTCGCGCCACAACGCAATCCGGCTCGGCGGCCCGCGCCTGCGCTTCGGTGAAGCCCACACTGCCGTATTCTGGGTCGGTGAAGCCGCCGTGCGGCACGATCCGATGTTCGTATTTGCGCGCCAGGCCCAGCACGGCGTTCTCGGCGGCCACCCGCGCTTCGTAACCGGCGCTCTGCACCAGCATCATCCGCCCGGTGATGTCGCCGGCGGCAAAGATGTGCGGCGCGGTCGAACGCAGAAAATCGTCCACTACCACGTAACCGTGTTCGGTCTTGATACCCGCCGCTTCGGCATTCAACCTTTCAACGTTGCCGGCCCAACCGGTCGCCATGATGACCGCTTCCACTTCCAGGGAGAGAACGTCGGCGCCGGATTTGTAGTGGAGGCAGAGTCCCGACCCGATCTTGTCAATCTGGTGGACGCCGCCGATGCCGGTAATGATCTTGATCCCGTGTTTCCGAAAACCATTTGCGATCTCCGCCGACACATTTTCATCCTCGGCGGGCAGGATGCGGGGCGCGAGATCAAGTAAGTGAGTCTGCGCGCCGAAAGCGGCGAGGATAGAAGCCAGTTGACAACCGGTGGCCGCCGCCCCGACGACGGCGACCGAGCGTGGCAGACTCCGCATCGTCCACACGTCGCTGTGTGTGAGGGCATATTCACTGCCGGGGAAATTCAATCGTCGGGCATGGCCGCCGACACAGAGAATGAACTTATCAGCTTTCAGTATTGTAGTAGCGACTTCAGTCGCTGGCGAACGACTAAAGTCGTTACTACCGGCAAGGACCAGCGTGTGCGCGTCCACGAAACGCGCTTCGCCAACCTCCGCCAGCACTTTAACCCCGGCCTCTTCCAGGTGGCTGAGCAGTTGCTTCTTCTCTTGCAGGCGGTAGATCGTTTGCTGGACTCGCGCCAGCAATTCGGCCAGGTCCACAGTGGGCGGCTGGCCGATCAGCCCGTAATCGCCAAACTGTTCGGCCTCGCGGACGAGACGGGCCGCTTTGGCCAGCACCCGCGTCGGCGCGCAACCGTCGTTGGTGCAAACACCGCCGAGTCGTCCGCGTTCTACCAGGGTCACGTTTGCGCCCAGTTCGCGGGCGCGCAGGGCGGCGGTGACACCTGCCGGCCCGCCGCCAACTACAATAATGTTCGTCATCGTTGATCGTTGATCCCTTTCCTGGAGATCGCGGTCTCGGTCGGCTTCAGCCACAAGGCCACACTCTCCGGTTGCATCGTCTCGTCCACCACTTCCACCAGCCGCGCCGTCAACTTGTCCAAATCCGTCTCATCGCGGCAGGTCGCGGCGAACTCGGCCAGCGTCTTGGCCGCGTCGTACTTCTTGCGATAGAAGCGGCGGTCAATGAAATCCTGCACGCGGTTGCGAAGCGGGAAGAACAGGGCGGCGATGGTGAGGGTGGAAATGACAATGCTGACGGCGGACGATTGGCCGCTGATGGCAGTAAAAATGCCTTGCAAAACCACCACACTGCCGAAGTAAGTGAGAGCGAGGAGGCCAGAGAGAATCGAGTAGATGAGCGTCCGGCGGATGAGGAGGTCAATGTCCCACAGCCGGTAGCGGAGCATGGCCACGCCCATAGAGAAAGCGAAAAAACCATAGCCCCCCAGATAGAGCGCCAAGCCGATCAATAACCCGGTGATTCGGGTGGGCGAGGGCTGCGACGAGGGAAAAATGGAGTTACTGACAACGTAATTAATCCCAACGACGAAAGTGGCTGACAAACCAAGCAGCACCCACTTCGTCTGCTGGCGCTCTACCGCGTTCGAGACGCGGAAGTAGCGATAGACCATCGCATAAAGCGAAAGGGTGACCCAGATAATGGTCAAGGCGGCATTCGGCCCCGCCCATTGCGGCGAAAAATAAGCCGCCAGACTCGTGAGGGTAAACCCAGCTGTGAGTGGAATGACAATCCAACGTGTCCAGCGCGGCTCGGGACGTCCATTGGGAAACACGAACGGGAGCGGATTAAAGAGCGCAGCCCCAATTGCAAACAACAAGGCAATGGCGACATTAAGCACGCCCATATTTCCAAACCCGCCCTCAATCAGAGTCGTCATCAGCGAGCCGGACAGCATCATCGCCACCCAGTCATCCGACCTGCGCCAGAAGATGATGATGCCTACCACGACCAGGCTCAGCCGGGCAACAATCGCTAATGCCAGAGTGACGGCGAATAATGGGATCGGCAGCCCCATTTGTTCGGCAATCTGCGCGTCTTCGCGGCTGATGAATACCTGCGTGCAGGCGGCATCGGGGGCTATGCAGCTGGGCAAGGGCGCGCGAATGGTTTTCACCGTGCCGACGAGGAACAGTGTAAGCGTGGCAAGGCTTATGAGAATCCAGGCGGCGCGTGCCAGGTGAACCCAGGGCGGGCGCAGCGTCGTATTTGATTCGGAGGCAATTGTATTCATCAGGTTAAACCTTTAACGCAAAGACGCAAGGTCGCAAAGATTCTTTTCATTCCTTTGCGCCCTCGCGCCTTTGCGGCTTTGCGTTAGAGTCTTTTAGCCACAGCGTCACACTTTCAGGTTGCATCGTCTCGTCTACCACTTCCACCAGCCGTGCTGTCAGTTTATCCAAATCCGTCTCGTCGCGGCAGGTGGCGGCGAACTCGGCGATGACTTTAGCCGCGTCGTACTTTTTGCGAAAGAAGCGGCGGTCAATGAAATCTTGCACCCGGTTGCGAAGCGGGAAGAACAGGGCGGCGATGGCGAGAGTGGAGAGGACGAGGACGACCGGCGACTGCTGGCCGGTGACTGCTGTGAAAATACTTTGCAGGACGACGATACTGCCAAAGTAGGTGAAGGCAAGCAGGCCGGTCAACACCGAGTATTGCAGGGTGCGGCGGATGAGGATGTCAATGTCGTACAGGCGATGCCGCAGAATGGCCAGCGCAATCGAAACGGGCAGAACACACAACGAGAGCCACCACAGCGCGCCGTTCAGAGGCCCCCACCAGGGAATGCGCCTGCCTTTCGGGATGGCCTCCAAGATCGAGTACGGGATCGTCAAGACAACTATCAGGGCAAAGAAAAGCACGAAGCCATACAGCACCCATTTCGTCTGCTGGCGCTCGTCGAAATTCGACACCCGGCGATAGCGGTGGACTTGCGCGCCGAGCGCCGCGAGGAGGAGCGCCCCCAGACCGAATTCGCCCACGAGGGTCGCGGGCGTGGGGGTCGAAAACCATTGGCTCACCGGCGTCGAGGCCAGCAGTGGCAGGAGAAAAAGCGAGATGACCAGGAGGCCCCGGCTCCAGCGCGGGACAAATCTCCCGTTCGGAAAAAGGAAACCGAAGGCAATCATTGGCGCCGTCAGCAGACCGGTCTGGGCCAGCAGGGCAAACTCACTGCCCGGGCCGCCAAAATCAAAAAGCGCTTCCAGCGGCCCCGCCATCATCGTGCCGTAGCCGAGCAGAAAGAATGACAGGAACAGCGCCATGCCGTCGCGCGCTTTGCGCCTGAACAGCAGAACCGCGACGGCAAGGGAGACGACCGCGGCGAGAACGGAAGCAAACGTGCCGATGAAATCCATCGCGAAGACGAACTCGGGCGGCCCGTCCACGAGCTGGTTGGCCGCCTCCACCAGGACTCTGGCGTAGTAGTGTGGCAGGGCGGCGATGAGAATGCCGAACGCCAGCACAGCCGTCACAACCCACGCGTAGCGCATGAGGCGGAGCCAGGGGTTAGGAACAACTTCCAGTTTTTTCATGGCTTATCTACTTCCCAATTCGCGTATCAGCGCCAGGCCGCTTTCCACCAGGGTGCTGGCGCGGTCATGGTCGCCCTGCGGCAAGGCGGCCAACCCTAAGTTATTCAGGGCCAGGGCCATGCCCCAGCGGTCGCCCAGCTTTTGAAACAGACTCAAGCTCTCCTGGCACAACTGCGTGGCCCGGGCCGCGTCGCCACGCGAGAGGGCGGCCAGACCGAGGTTGGTCAACGCGCTGGCCGTCCCCCAATCATCGCCCATTTTTTTGAAAGCGGCGAGACTTGCCTCACACAGAGCCGTCGCCTCTTCAGTGCGCGTTTGGGCCAACAGCGAAGCGCCGAGATCGTTTTGCGCGTAAGCGGCCCCACTCGCCGCGCCGGCCTGCTTGAATAGAGTCAGACTCTCCTCAAACAATGCCGAAGCCGTGGCCGTGTCGCCGCGTTCGTTATGGAGCGCGGCCACGCCGTACAGGGCGCGAGCGAGCGGAACAGGATCGGGCGACGGATGTTCGCGGGCCAGCGCCCGAATCTCGTCCAGCCATTTGAGGCCTTCGCTGAGGTGGCCGCGCAAAAGCCAGAAACGCCACAGGGCGCTGCCGAGGCGAAGAACAGTGGGCAGACTGCGGCGCGCGAGCGACCCGGCCAGCGCGGCGATGAGATTGTGATGCTCGGCTTCAAACTGGTTGAGAGCGGCAATTTGATCGCGGCCCTGAAGTTGCGGCGCGGCGGCCTCGGCCAGCGCCAGGTAGTGCGTTGCATGCAAAGTCTGATAGCGCGCCAGTTCGCCGCCCGCCTGCAATTTTTCAAGCGCATACTCGCGGATGGTTTCAAACATTGTAAAGCGCGGCTCGGCGGCGGCGGTTTCGGTCTGACGTAGAAGACTGTTATCTACCATGACGGTGAGGCCGTCGAGGATCGAGTATTCAGGGTTGACCGGCTCTGCTCCCAGAACCGCCTCGGCGGACTCCAGGGTGAAGCCGCCGCTGAACACCCCCAGCCGCGCAAACAGAATCCGCTCGTCTTCTTCGAGCAGATTGTAGCCCCAGTCAATCGCGCCGCGCAGGGTGCGCTGGCGGGCCGGGAGATCGCGCGCGCCGCCGGTGAGCAGTTTGAGACGGCTGTCGAGGCCGTTGAGGATGGCCGAGAGAGAAAGCAATTTGATGCGCGGCGCAACCAGTTCGATGGCCAGAGGCAGGCCGTCGAGTTTGGCGCAAATTTGAGCAACCGTGATCGCGTTGTCGTGGGTGAGGGTGAAGTTGGGTTTCACCGCCTGAGCGCGCTCGGCGAAGAGAGAAATGGCGGTGTATCGAGTCAGGTCGGCGGCCCCTTCCGCACCCGGCGAAGTCAGTTGATTCAGATCAGGCACGGCCAGCGGCGGCACAGGGAATTCGTGTTCGCCATAGACGCGCAAGGCGGCGCGGCTGGTCGCCAGCACTTTCAAGCCCGGTGAAGCAATTAGCAACTCGGCGATGAGTGGCGCGGCTTCCAACACTTGCTCGAAGTTGTCCAGCACCAACAAGACTTGCCGGGATTGTAAGTGCGCCTTGAGGTGATCGAGTAGTGCGCGTTCGCCTTCTTTGACGCCGAGGGCCTGGGCAACGGCGGTGATGACGAAATCGGGTTCGCGAATCTCGGCGATAGGAACGAAGAAGACGCCGTCGGCAAATTCGGGCAGGAGGGTGCTGGCGACTTGCAAACTGAGGCGGGTCTTGCCCGCGCCGCCCGGGCCGGTGAGAGTCGCCAGACGCACCTCAGGCTGGCGGAGGAGCGCGCACACTTCAGAAAGTTCCTGTTGGCGGCCAATGAACGAAGTGGGCTGGGCGGGCAGGTTGTGCGGCGGCAAGGGGCGGAGGTTGACGGAGGGAGCGGCGGCCAGATCGGGGGGCGCGGCGCTCGTCGGCGAGAGGAAAAAGTTGAGATGCGCCGCCAGTTCGTCGGCGGATTGAATGCGGGTTTCGGGCCGTTTGCTCATGGCCTTGAGGATGACTTGCTCCAGGCCTTCGGGCAGGTCGGGGTTGAGGGTGCGCGGGGGGGCGGCGGCCTGGTTGAGGTGCATGAGGATGAGGGCGATGGCCGAGTCGGCCTCAAAGGGGAGTTGACCGGTGACCAGTTCGTAGAGGAGGACGCCGAGGGCGTAAATGTCCACCCGTTTATCGCCCGCCTGCCCCAGCGCCTGCTCGGGGGCCATGTAAGCGGGCGTGCCCAGGATGGCCCCGGAGGTGGTGAAGCGCGAGGCCGACATGAGCTTAGCCAGGCCGAAGTCGGTGAGGATGACGCGGCCCTGTCGTTCGAGCATGATGTTGGCCGGCTTGATGTCGCGGTGGACGATGTCGCGGGCGTGGGCGTAACTGAGGGCGTGAGCGGCGTCGCGGACGACGCGGACGGCTTCGGCGAGCGGCAGGCGCTCTTTGCGTTCGGCCAGTTCGGCTAAACGCGCGTCGAGGGTGAGGCCGTCAATGAACTCCATCACCATGTAAGCCGCGCCCTCGGCCCAGTCGAAGTCAATGACCTGGACGATGTTGGGATGATGCAGGGCGGCGACACTGCGGGCCTCACGCTGGAAGCGCTGTTGGAACTGCGGGTCTTCGGCCAGGAAGGCGTGCATGAACTTGATGGCGACGTGGCGATCGAGGCTTTCCTGGTAGGCCTTGTAGACCTCGGCCATGCCGCCCCGCCCCAGGCGCTCGCCGAGCCGGTAACGGCCACCGATGAGGGCGCCAGGTTGCTTGAGATCTGTGTCAGTCACTCAATGTCTCTTTCTAACGCAAAGACGCGAGGACGCAGAGAACGCAAAGGTCTTTTATCTATTTCTTTGCGCCCTGGCGTCTTTGCGACTTTGCGTTAAAGCTTTTAACGCAAGGGCGCAAGGATTGTTCTTTGGTGTTTCACAGGCCGTTGACGACACGATGGATACCGTTCTTTACAAGTTTCTCGCCGAAGTTGATGACGAGTGCTAGCCGCAAGTCGAGCAGGCGCAGATAAGTCAGGGCTTGAGCTTCAAAGATCGGATTGTACACAGTCACGGCCTTCGCTTCGACGATAACAAGCTTCTCAACGAGCACATTAGGCTCAGAGCTTGCCTTGAGCTTGCCGAAGGGGCAGGCTTTGCGTTGGAATCTTTTAGCCACAACGTCACACTCTCCGGCTGCATTGTCTCTTGCACCACTTCCACCAGCCGCGCCGTCAACCTGTCCAAATCCGTCTCGTCGCGGCAGGTGGCGGCGAAATCGGCCAGCGTTTTGGCCGCGTCGTACTTCTTGCGGTAGAAGCGGCGGTCAATGAAATCCTGCACCCGGTTGCGAAGCGGGAAGAACAGGGCGGCGATGGCGAGGGTGGAGAGGACAAGGACGACCGGCGACTGCTGGCTGGTGATAGCGGTGAAGAGGCCTTGCAGAATGACAACACTGCCGAAGTAAGTGAGGGCGAGCGCGCCGGTCAGCACCGAGTACACCAGCGTCTTGCGAACGATGACGTCGATGTCCCACATCCGATAGCGGAAGATAGCCACGCCGATGCAGATGGGCACCAGCAACGATACGCCCACATAAACCGGGACATACACCAGAAACATGAACGCGAGCCGATCGGGGGTGGACTGCGTCGGCGGAAAAACGAACGAGCTGAACAATATGGGCACAAACGCCACGAACGAACTTAACAGCCCACCCATCACCCATTTGGTCTGCTGCTGTTCCACCGCGTTGAAGACGCGCCGATAGCGGTGGACCACGGCGTACGCCGCCGGAACAAACCAAATCAGGCTGACCAGGCCAAGTAGCTGCGTCCAGACCATTGAAGCCAACCACGCCAGCCATATGGGCAGAACCAGCCAGCGCATCCAGCGCGGCACAAAACGTCCGTTCGGAAAAACAAAGGGCAATAGCACAAAGAGTGCGATGGACAGCGCGTAGACCGTAGATTGCAGCGGCAACAGCACACCGACGTCGGTGATACCCTCGGTGATCCCTAGCGTCAGCAGCAAAGATAACGCTAATGCCATCCAATCGTCTGACTTGCGCCAGAAAATAATCCCGGCGACGAAAATATAGCCCAGCCGCGGGACCCACAACACCGCAGTCGCGATCAGAAACAAGAGCTGTCCTGACATGCCCAACTGCTGCCCCAATTGAATATCCTCTTGACTGATCGACCACGGACCGCACTCGGTGCCCGGCGTGGTGCAGCTCGGCAGCGGTCCTTGCAGTTGATTGAACGTGCCGATGGTGAACACGATAAGCGCGCTGAGTGACAGGGCGATCCAGGCGGCGCGCGCGACGTTGAGCCACGGCGGGCGCAGGGTTGTGTTGGATTCGAAAGTCATTCCGCCCTCCCCTCGCTCAGCCGGTCAATCTCCTTGCTCAGCAGGGCTTTCTCCTGGCCCAACTCGCGGATACGGCGCGACATGAGTTTGAAGAGACGATAGGCCAGCGACGGGTCTTCGTGAATGCGCCGCTGAAAGTTTTTCTGATCCACCGTCAGCACGCGCACCTGACTCAGGGCGCGCACCGTCGCCGAATGCGGCTCGGCTTCAAAAATCGCCATTTCGCCCAAAAACTCGCCGGCGCTGCGCACGCCCAGAAAAATCTCTTCGCCCTCGTGTTCCTGCACGATTGCCACCTGCCCTTCCTGAATGACAAACATACATTGGCCGACCTCGCCCTGGCGAAAGAGGATGTCGCCGGGTTCAAAGACCTTGCCTAAGGCTCCGGAATTCATAGGTAACTCCTGGCGGCGCTCACCCGCCTCGGCTTGCGAACCGGCGCTGGCAGGCAGAAGCGAGACCAACAAATCCCAGCTCAACCGCAGCCAGAATGCCGGATGCAGAGTCCGCAAAAAGATTTCTTTGTAGGGCGCGCTCCCGGTAAACATATCCCACAGCACGGTGCTCATGCGCCGCCGACTGCCTGGCCTCTGCTGTTCGTCCGCCGTCATGCGCACCACCGCCCGCCGCGCGAAGCCCCGCTCCTGAATCAGCCGCGTGACCAGGAAGACGATCTTGCCGATGGCGTTGTCGAATTCGATGGCCCGGCAGGCAGGCAGGTAGTGCTTGCGAAAGTCATTAGCGGAGATACCCTCGAAGACGGCGGTTGTGGCCGCGGCCTTCGAGGTGCGATAAGCCGACCCGATGCCGTCCTTGTACAGCCGCGTCACCCCGCAATCGCCGATGAAGACGATGCGGTCGCCGAACGGCTGAACCGCGCCCTCGGTGGCGATGCGCGGCTGGCACTGGCACGCCCCCTGCTCCAGATTCAATTCCGGCGGCATGATGCGCTTGACCTCGGGGCAGTTCAGGAAGGATTGGATCAAATCGTTGTCAATGTCCTCACCCAGCAGGCAGGTCGTCACGTAGTCGCCTTTGGGGATGATGGCGGCGAACTCCAGCCGGGGGATGTTGAGCAGGAAGACGTGCATTGCGTTCCCGAGGACTTTCCCAATCGTCTCTTCGCCCAGATAGTATTCGCGGATGAAGGTCTTGGTCGTCTTCGGCGGCTTGTAAGCCAGATTCAACTTCTCAAAGAGTTTGGCGGCGGCGGTGTTGATGCCCGCCGTCACCGCCAGCAGGTCGTAGACTTCCGGCGCGCCGCCTTTGCCCTTGACCGCCACTTTGCCGTCCTGCCAGCTCACCTCCTCGACCCGCGCCCGGATCACGTTCGCGCCCTTCTGCCGGGCCAGCGATTGCAGGTGGCCGTCGAAACTGCCCCACTTGAGTTCCTTGATGCCGCGCGGGCCAGGGCCGCGATACACTGCCCCGATGCGCTTCTCCTCCAGCGGCGTGGCGATGCGAACACTGCCCGCGTCGGTGTGCAACATGTAGGCCGAGATACCGCGCTGGACGATGGTGGGCGGCAAGTTGATGCCCTCGGCGGCCAGCATCTGCACCAGCGACTCGGAGATGATGCCGCCGCACATATTACACCCGAGTGGGCCGGGAACGGTGAAATCGCGCGGCTCGTAGATGTCCACGCGAAGGCTCAGCTTGGCACGTTCAGCCATGTCGAGCAGGAAGTAGGCGAAGAACGACCCCGCCGGGCCACCGCCCATCACTGCTACGCGAGAGCCGTCTTCCAGTTTGAGATTCATCTGCTTTTCCATTTTCCCCTCCGTAATTCAACGCAAAGACGCCAGGCCGCAAAGAATGTAAAGATTTATGATCATTCGCGGCGAAGTCGGCCAGGTGTCGCATTTATCGCCACGCCGCTCATGCTATAATCCCCAGCAAGGATGATGAACATACAATGACTCAGACGCTCACTGTCAAACTCTCCGATGCGACCTATAACCACCTCAAGCAAGCGGCGGAACTTGCCCATCAACCAGTGGATGTGATCGTCGAGCAAAGCCTGTCGCACAGTCTGCCGCCGCTCCTCGAAGAGATTCCGCCCGCCTACCAGCCCGACGTCTACCCGCTCTTATCCATGAGCGAGACTGAACTCATTCAAGAGTCCCGTCGCCGTCTGCCCGCCGAACGGTGGGCCGAATACGAAGCCCTGCTCGACAAGAAGAAGGCATCGCTCTTGAGCGAGGCTGAACAAGCCAAACTCGACTCGCTTCGCCAAGAAGCCGATGCGTTGACCTTTCGCAAAGGCTACGCCGCTGTTCTCCTCAAGCGGCGCGGCTACCACCTGCCAACACTCGCCGAACTGAGTTTGGCGGCATGACGGTCTCTGTGGCTCTGCGCCAACGAGTCGCCGCGCAAGCCCGCCATTGCTGCGGCTATTGCCACACGCAGGAAGTTGTCAGCGGCATCCCCCTCACCCTCGAACACCTCACCCCCAAAGCGCGCGGCGGGTCCGACGCCGAAGAGAACTTGTGGCTCTCGTGCCGCCTGTGCAACGAAGCCAAAGGCGTTCTGACCGAAGCCGCTGATCCTCAAACGGGCGAGGCCGTTCCCCTCTACAACCCTCGAACGCAAACGTGGGCCGGACATTTCGCTTGGGATGAGCAAAGCGTCCATATCCTTGGCCTGACGGCGATAGGCCGCGCGACTGTTCAGGCCCTGTCGCTCAACGACGAACTGCGCGTGCGCGCCCGCGCTCTTTGGGTTCAAGCCGGTTACCATCCGCCAGAACTTTAACTGGCTTCCCCTTACTCGTTTCAACCTCACCCTATCTCTCCTGCTCAGTACGCTCGTTGTGCGGATTCGCTGAGCTCACTTTATTTAAAGTCAGCCACAGGCTCACACTCTCCGGCTGCATCGTCTCCTCCACCACTTCCACTAGCCGAGCCGTCAACTTCTCCAGGTCGGTCTCGTCGCGGCAGGTCGCGGCGAAGTCGGCGAGTGTTTTGGCGGCGTCGTACTTCTTGCGGTAGAAGCGGCGGTCAATCGTGTCCTGCACGCGCTTGCGGAGCGGGAAGAACAGCGCGGCGATGGCGAGGGTAGAGAGGACGACGACGACCGGCGACTGCTGGCCGGTGACGGCGGTGAAAAGGCTTTGCAGAATGACGACACTGCCAAAGTAAGTGAGGGCGAGGGCACCGGTCAGCACCGAGTACACCAGCGTTTTGCGGATGAGGATGTCAATGTCCCACAGGCGGTAACGGAGGATGCTGATGGCAAGCGCAATCGGGATGATGCTCATTGCCAGGGTTTGTACGGGTGACAGTATTGAATAAACCGTTTCGGGCGCGACGTTCGGTAACAAACCGGGGAGAATCATGTAGGGAGGAAGGATCAGTAAAATCATCAGCCCAAAACCGAACACCACCCACTTGGTTTGTTGGCGCTGGGCCATGCTCGAAACGCGCCGGTAGCGATAGATTTGGGCAACGACTGTTGATCCCCAAAGCAAGAGCAAATACAGGAAAAAAAGCCAGAGCGGCCAACTGGTTGGATTTAATGGCGAGCGGGGTAAAAAATTCCAGAAAAAGGTTGTGCCCGCCCAAAACCCGGCCGGAATCCACGCCCAATAGGGCACCAGACGCCCATCGGGGAAGAGATAGAAAAACGGCGGCAGCATCGAATAGGCCAGGGTAGCCACTACCGCCACCAGGTAGAATCCGGCCGGATGCCGCACTTCGAGCGGTATCAAAAGGTAAGAACTCCCGGCGACGCCGAAAGTGACCAGGAACAGGGAGGTGAAAAGCCCCATCAGGCTATCGGATTTGCGCCAGTAGATCATTAGCGCGACGACGATGTACACTAATGCCACGCCCCCTTCGAGGGCTACATTGAAAACGGCATACCCCGTCTCCGGCAGGCTAAGCTGGGACAAGACCGCGCGCATGGCGGCCTCGCTCCCATACTGTTCAACAATCTCTGGCGAAAAACCGAGGCGCGTCATCCCATCCCTGATTTCATCCTCGGGTGATAGCAGTTGGGCATAGCGCGCTGGCAGGGCGACGAGGAAAACGGCCACCGAGAAGACAAATACGGCCGCCCACACCGCGCGGGCCGCTGTGAGCCAACGACCCTGCAGGCGCGTCGCTGAGGCAAGTTCGGCATCGAGGGTCATCGTTTAGACTCCCGCAATTTAATCCCTGCGGAGTCTGCATCCCCTTCTGCGGCCTGCGCCGCATCTGGGGATGCTTGCTCCGCAGGGTTTCTATAGCGAAGCACTAAGCCTTCATCGGAACTGATGCGCGAGCCGGTGTTTGGACTGACGCCTGCCGCGTGAACATGACCCCCGTGCCGATGATGATCAGGTGAACGACGATGAAAACGAGGTAGCCCACGGCGTCATACCCGTTGGCAATCAAGTACACATCATCCACAACCCCGTGAAGGAGTTCGAGCCAGACGATGAGCCAGACCGCGCCGAGATACTTGAGCGGGTCACGCGACGCCCAGAGCATGAACGTGGCTATCCCCAATATCTCGAATGCGAAGGGAGACCACCCGTCCACAAATGCCTTGACTGCGAACTCATCCGCGGGGAACGGGATTACGCTGGCGAAAAATTGACGGTTGATAAACATGCCGTACATGTTCATCAGCGCCAGGAGCAGATAGAACGCTCCGACGATGCGAAACCACCACTTGAGTTTGTTCATTGTGAAGTCTCCTTTTTGAGTTGAGTGTGTTGAAGACCCTAAGGGTCTTGGAGACCCTTCGGGTCTGTTGGGGCGAAGCATGCTTCGCCCTTACTTAACCGGCGCGGTGAGATAGGCGTACAACGCGGCCAGATCGTCGTCGCTCATCTTCGAGGCGTTCTGCCAGGGCATGGTTTCGGGGAAGGCAACGCCGTTGGGCCGCGTGCCGCTGCGCATGGTTTCGACGAACTGTTCAGCCGTCAGGGTGGATATGAACGGGCGCGGGTTGGGAACCGCCGGGCCTAACGAGGAGGCTTCCACCCCGGTGACATCCGGGCCGTGACAGCCCCGGCACTCGCCAAAGGTGGCAACGTACTTGCCGTAGTCTGCCGTCGGGCCGGCGGGCGGCGCGGTGATGGAATCTGGTTTTGGCTCCGGGCTGGGGAACATGCCCGCACCAAACAGCAGAGCGCCGACGAAGTTGATGTTATCGCCGGTTGGGTTGCTGAGGGTGACAGCGGGCTGAGAGCGCAGGAAGGCGACGACGGCCTTCGTATCATCGTCGCTCATCTGGCCGAAGGGCAGGAGGGACATGAAACCGAGCGACTGGCCGTCTTTATTCACCCCGTGCCGGATGGCGCGGAACAGTTCGCCGTCGCTGTAGCTCGCCAGCTTGCCGCCGGGGGTCAGGTTCTCGGTGGCGAGTTGACCGACAAAACCGAAGCCCTCCGCCTCTGCAATGTTATAGCCGCCGGAGAGCGGAAACTTTTCGGTAGGCTTTCCGTCGGCATCCACCTGGCCGTGACAACCCACACAGCCGATGTCCGCTAGATACTCGCCGCGCGCGATTTGCTCCGGCGTGCCTTCCACTTTGAGATCGGACGCGGGTTTTGCGCCGGGGAAATAAAGAATGGCGATGCCTTTGCCGCCCGCGAACGAGACGGCGGTCAGAATCAGCGTGAGCAGTCCGGCTCCCAGCCCGCCGGCGATCTTCACCCACAGCCGTTTGGCCCGCACGACCCGCCACGTCAGCCAGCCCGCGCCGATGGTGAGAACAATCAGAACGAGAAAGATGAGGATGTTTGCGATCATTTTAGTTTGCCTCCTGAGCAACTATCTGGAAGACCTGCCGGGTCTTGCCAGCTTTAAGTTTTGCCGAACTTTCGACCAGACCTGGCAGGTCTTAGCCAGTCATTCATGCTGTCGCATGGACAATCCGATGCCAAGCGTCAAGCCGTAGACAATGTGGGCGATGACAAAATGGAGAGGCGGCACGGCTCTGAGGGCTGAGGCCGCACCCGGCAGGAGAACGACGCCGGCCAGCCCCCACAGCGCCAGCCCGAAGGCCAGCCCGCCCAGCCAGGCATAGGCCGACAAACGTTGCCAGAGACGGGCAACGAGCCGCCACCCGACCCCGAACAACGCCCCGTACACGCCCGACACGGCCAGGTGGGAGATCACGCCCACCACCGGCGAGGCGGTTGCCCCTGGATCGAAATGGCCCAGCGTCACGCCGATTCCGTCTCCCCAGGTCAGGCCGGCCACTGCCAAATAAACCGCCATCAACACCCCGGCCATTCCACCGGCCAGCAGGCCGTCCACCGCCGCATCGCCCATTGTCGTTTCTCGACTCTGTTCTTTGACCATAGTTGCCTCCGTTAATCTGCTTCCACTTTACACAACGCGCATTCCGGCAACGTTACGGCAGGCGTTACGGAATCACTTTTCGAGTACAATGCAATCGAGATGCCCCGGCTTGCTTTTCACCTCCTCGGCTCGCCCCGCGTCGAACTCGACGGCGCACCCATCGAAGTGGACACGCGCAAAGCCACCGCCCTCGCCGTCTACCTGGCGGTGACGGGCGAACTGCACAGCCGCGAGCGCCTGGCAACCCTCTTCTGGCCTGACGCCGACGAGGCCAAAGCGCACGCCGCCCTGCGCCGCACTCTCTCGGTGTTGAATAAGGCGCTGGATGGAGAAGGATTGAGGATTGAGCGGGAGGCGGTGAATTTGGAGACGGGGGCGGCCTGGGTGGACGTGGCCGAGTTTCACCGCCGCCTGGCCGATTGCCGGACTCACGGTCACCCGCCTCACGACCCCTGCCCGCGTTGCGTCCATCCCCTTTCTGAGGCAGTGACGCTTTACCACGACGACTTCCTGGCCGGCTTCAGCCTGCGCGACAGCCCCGCCTTCGACGACTGGCAATTTTTTCAGAGTGAAGGACTGCGCCGCGAACTGGCCGACGCTTTGGAACGGCTGGTGAAGTGTCACAGCACAGCCGGCGAAGTGGACGCCGCCATTGCCCACGCTCGGCGCTGGCTCTCCCTCGACCCGATGCACGAACCGGCTCACCGCTGGCTCATGTCGTTGTATGATTGCGCCGGGCAACGCGCCGCCGCCCTGCGCCAGTATCAGGAGTGTGCGCGAATTCTTGACGAAGAACTCGGCGTGCCGCCGCTGGAAGAGACGACGCGGCTGTACGAGGCTATCAAAGAGAACCGCCCGACGACGGAAACTCCAAGCCCCAAATCCCAAATCCCAACTTCCCGCCGTAGTTCAGGCGTCCAACTTCCCGCCGTAGTTCAGGCGTCCAATCTCCAACCTCTAACTTCTAACCTCCAGCCTCTAACCTCTAACCTCCCCCTCATCGGTCGTTCCGCCGAAGTTGCCGCCTTGCAAAATCAGTATGCCTCTCAGAGCGCGGACGGCGCGTTGATCGTGATAGAGGGTGAAGCTGGGATCGGCAAGACGCGACTGGCAGAGGCCTTCATCGAGCGGGCGCAGGCTCAAGGCGCGACCACGCTCCCCGCCCGTTGCTACGAAGGCGAACGCAACCTGGCCTATGGCCCCTTCCTCGAAGCCCTGCAATCGGCGCTGAGGCAACCGGCCATTGCCGCCCGGCTTGAGTCATTGGAGCCACACTGGTTGAGCGAGGCCGCCCGGCTGTTGCCTGACCTGGCTAACCTGAGGAGCGACCTGCCGCCCACACCGCCTCTCGACAGCCCCGGCGCGCAAAGCCGCTTCTTTGAAAGCATCACCCAGATTTTGCTGGCGTTGGGAAACGACTTGCCCACCGTCGTTTTTCTGGACGACCTCCACTGGATTGACGAGGCCTCGCTGGACCTCTTCGCCTACCTGGCGCGCCGCCTGCGCGGCCATCGCCTGTGCCTGCTGGGAACGTGGCGCGACGAGCAGGTGCCGACCGGGCATCGCCTGCGTCAGGCGCTGGCCGAATCGCAACGGGCCGGGCTGGCCCACCTGCTCTCGCTCTCGCGGCTCAGCCAATCCGCAGTCGCAGAACTGGTTCAACTAACGATGAAGTCCGCGCCCGAAAGCCGGATTGCGGAGCGGCTGTACCACGAGACCGAAGGCCTCCCGCTCTTTCTCGTCGAATATCTGGCGGCGCTGGGCGGCGGCGGGCCTGAGGCCGAGTGGCCTCTGCCCGAAGGTGTGCGCGGCCTGCTTCACTCGCGCCTGGCAATAATTGACGACGCCGGCAGACAATTGCTCGGCGCCGCCGCCGTCATCGGGCGCTCGTTTGACTTCGACACTCTGCAAGTTGCCAGTGGCCGCAGTGACGAAGAAACGGTGGCCGGACTGGAATCTCTGATCGCGCGCGGTCTCGTCCACGAAGTGGGCGGCGGCGACGGCGCGCTGACGTATGACTTCGGCCATGACAAACTGCGCGCCCTGGTTTACGACGAAACCAGCCTCGCCCGCCGCCGGCTCCTGCACCGGCGCGTGGCCGAAGCCCTCACCTCGCGCGCCCGCGCTCAAACGCCGCCCGGGCCGCTCGCCGGCCAGGTTGCCTTGCACTACCGGCTGGGCGGTCGCAACGCCGAAGCCGCCCACTACTACAAACTGGCGGGCGACCACGCCCGCAAGCTGTATGCCAATGCCGAAGCCCTCTCGCACTATCGCTCGGCGCTGGCCTTAGGCCATCCTGATCCCACCGCCCTGCACGAAGCGATTGGCGATCTGCAAACGCTGGCCGGCGAATACGGCGTTGCCCTGACGAGTTACCAGACGGCGGCGGCGCTCGGCTCACTCGAGGCGCTGGCCGAACTGGAACACAAACTGGGCAATGTTTACGAACGACGTGGTGATGGGGAACTGGCCGAGCGCCATTTTGAGGCCGCGCTGGCGGCGTTCGGCGTGGACGGTTCTCAAGGTGGCCGCGCCCGTGTTCTGGCCGACTGGAGTCTCACCGCTCATCATCGAGGTCAAACAGAGCGGGCGCTCGATCTGGCTCGGCAGGCGCTGACGCTGGCCGAGGCCGGCGGCGACCAGCGGGCGCTGGCGCAAGCGCACAACATTCTCGGCATTCTCGCCAGCAGTCAGGCCGACCTCCCGACTGCTCAACTTCATCTTGAGCGTAGCCTGGCGCTGGCCGAAACTTTGGGCGACACGGGCGCGCAGGCGGCGGCATTGAATAATCTGGCGCTGGCCTTTGGGGCTAATGAACAGACGGCGACTGCAATCACGCTCACTGAACGGGCCTTGAAGTTGTGCGCTTCGCAGGGCGACCGTCACCGCGAAGCGGCTCTGCACAACAACCTGGCCGATCTTTTACACACCGACGGCCAAACCGAAGCCGCCATGCAACATCTCAAACGAGCCGTCGTCCTGTTCGCCGAAATTGGCGTCGAGGCCGGCGTTGGCGCGAATACCAGCAAATGGCAACCGGAAATCTGGAAACTTGCAGAATGGTGAAACAAAAAATGCCCGAAGGTTATGAACCTTCGGGCGTTTTTCTTTCACAACTTTGCCAGCTTCTCTGCGGTGTGCTTCACCGTTTTCATCAGGTGATCCGCCGTGTGCCAGTCACCCGGCCTGGCCTCTTTCGAGGGGTCGGGCGAGCAATACTCCATATCCCACAACACATCCCAGATCAAACGGGCCTGTTCTTTAGAGGCGTATCTCACTCGTCCGGCCCTCTCCAGCACTTCGTGCGTTTCGCGGAAAAGCCTGAGGAACATTTCAGGCGCGATCGCGCCCGAAGCGGCGTCCTGGATCAGCCGCACGAGTTCGTCGGAGTTGGAGGGAAAGGATGGATTCGTCATGGCCTTAGATTACTTCCGATCTTCAATTGACACAAGCGCCTGTTCTGCCGGGCCGGTGTACTGCGCGGCCGGCCGGATCAGAGCCGAGTCGTTGTACTGCTCGATCACGTGCGCCGCCCAGCCCGCCACGCGGGAGACGGCGAACACACAGGTGTCCAAGTCCGTCGGGACGCCGAGATAGTAGAGCAAAGGCGCGGAGAAAAAGTCTACGTTCGGGTACAACTCGCGATGACGCAAGACGGCCTGCTCCACCGCCAGAGCCATGTCCACGTAATTGTTGCCCTTGCCTTCGGCGGTTTCCATCTTGCGCGCCCACTCCAGCAAGTGCCGGGCGCGCGGGTCGCCGTGCTTGTAAATGCGGTGGCCGATGCCCATGATTTTGCGTTTGTTGGCAAAGGCGTTGTCCACGAAAGGATTGACTTTATCAATCGCACCGATTTCCAACAGCGTGTTCATGGTGGCTTCTGCCGCGCCGCCGTGCAGGTTGCCCTTGAGTGCGCCCAGCGCGGCGGTGACGGCGGCGTGCAAGTCGGCGTTGGTGGACGACACGACGCGGGCGGTGAAGGTCGAGGCGTTGAGCGAGTGATCGGCCAGCAGAACGAAATACAAGTTCATCGTCTCGTTCTCAAGCCGGTTTCGCTTTTCGCCGTGAAGCATGTAGAGAAAATTCTCGGCGTGGCTCAAGCCCGGCTTAGGATTGAGAATCTCTTTGCCTTTGCGGGCGCGCTGGATGGCGGCCACGACGGTTGCCATTTGGGCCGTGAGGCGGAGGCCCTTGCGGCGCGTGGCCTCCAGCGAAATATCGTCTACATCTTTTTCGTGAAGCGCCAGGGCCGAGATGACCGTGCGCAGGGTATCCATGGGCACGGCTTTTTTGGGCGCAGACCGGATCAGGTCGAGAACGGCTTTAGGGAGTTTGCGGTTGGCGGCCAGTTCCTTTTTGAGGGTGGTCAACTGCGCCTGGGTGGGAAGCGTTCCGTAAAGCAATAGATGCACAACTTCTTCGTATTCAACATTTCCGGCCAGGTCGTGGATGTTGAGGCCGCGATAAGTGAGCACGCCGTTGGCGCCGTCCACCGACGACAGGGCAGTTTGGGCGGCGACCACGCCGGCCAACCCTTTGACAAAAGCTGGAGAGGGAAGAGTCATAAAAAGGGGAAGCTCCTTGATGAATCAAATGTGAAGCGATTAGACACGGGTGACCCGCCTCTTTTTGGGGGCGCTTTCGGTTTTCCTTGCCGCCCACTCGCGGATGGACTTGGCGCTGTCGCGCGCCGCCCGCTTCATAAACTTTTCGCCGAGAAGGTCAGCCCCCAGTTGATAAAAGGTTTTGCGGGTGGGCACCGCGCCCACTTTGAGGCCGCGCTCAATCAGGGTCTTGATTTCCTCGCCCGTCATCTTGTGGTGGTAAGCGCGAATCACGTCGGCCACGCCTTGATTGATAGTGTCGGCATAGTATTCCCTGGCCGAGCCGAGATACTGCTGGCACACTTTGAGCGGCGACTGGCCCAGGCTGGGCAAAGCCGAGATGGCGGCTCGTTTCAACGCGCCGGGCGTGAGGACCACCAGCCCCAGCGGCCCGACCAGCATTTTTCGGAAGAGGTGGATGGAGGTGGGCGTGTCGAAAGCTTTGTCGTCGTCGGCCATCAAGGCGTCCAGGGCCGAGTCGTATTCGGCCTCGATGGCTTCACGGGTGGGCAGGGTTCCAGAGACGGGCAGACCGGCCTCGGCGGCGTGGGCGGTGAAGGCGTCCACGTTGCCGCTCAACAGGGCTTGCATGGCTTCCCACTGAGCCGGCGGCTTGCCGACCGGAGCGTCGGCCAGCCAGGCTTCACACAGGGCGCGCTTGCCGGCTTTGGAAAGCTTTGTGTCGGTCAACAGCACTTCGGCCAGGGAGCGGCACATTTGCGTTGACTCGCAATTGACGCACAGATGCCACAGCCACCACAGCCGCTCTGGCTCCGGGATGTCGGCCTTGGCGATCAGCCACTCGAACAGGCGGCGCACTTCCATCAGTTCCCAGTCGTCGAAGAGCGGGCCGCCAAAGTCGGCGGCGATCATCAGCGAGCGAAAGCTGGCCGGGTCGAGCTGGCCCAGGCCGGCCAGGTAGCTGATCATCACCGGCAGACCGTGCGGCGTGCCGTACTCGGCATTGGCGTCAATTTGTTGAAACGCATATTGGGTGATCTTCAGCCGCGTTTCCTGCGACAGGGTCTCAAGCCGCACGACTTCCACCGCGCCGAAACCGAAGATATAAGGTTCGTGCATGCGCTCCGGAATCAAGAAGTCGGGGCGGCGGCCATATTTGTTGTAGCCGTAAATGTGCTGGTAATAGTGCTCGAGGCCGCGCGCCAGGCAGTCGGCTACGAGCGCCCGTTCCGGTTCGGGAATGTTGAGTTGCTTGAAAAAGCTGTTGAGGTTGAAGGGGGTGTGGCGGGTTGAAGTTGTTTTGGCCATGCTTGCCTCTCCGGTTTTGGCACGTTGCGCCTAACCCGCATTATATCCCTCCTGAGAGCCTGTTTAATAAATGCTCCCCAACCGCGTCCTCGCGGTTGGGAACGCCCGCGAGGACGCGGGCTTTGAGCAATTTTCAAACAGGCTCTGAGCGTTTCAGCCCGGCGGTCGCTGTTTTTCACTCATCAAGCGAAGCAGTCGCCTAACCCGCAATACCATAGTCATATCGTCCGCGCACAGGCCGGCCTTCAGCGTAACGCGCAAAGCGGAACAAAGTTGGGTCAAGGCCTTCGGTGCGCTGGCCGGTAACAAGGTCGGCCACCATCACTCCGACGGCGGGGCTTAATTTGAAACCGTGCCCGCTGTGCCCGGCGGCGACGAAGAATCCGCTGCCAGCCGGAACTTCGTCAATCACCGGATGCCAGTCCGGCGTTACGTCATAAATGCCGGCGTAGCCGCCGCGGCTCACGCCGCGCTCCATGCACGGAAAGCGCCGCGCCAGCTTGGTTCCAGAGTCGGCCACAAACTCAAAGTCAACCCGCTCGTTGTAGCTGTCCGGGTTGGCGCGATCGTCGGCCTCGACCGGATCGACTGAACCCACCAGGGTCATGCCGCCGGTTTCAGGGCGGAAGTAGGCGACGTTGGGGAAGTCAACGAAAACGTGAGGCGCGGCACAATAGTCAAAATATGGAAGAATAAAACTTTTAAAAAACTGTATTTTGACACTTGTGCACAAATAGAAAAGCCTTTTTATTGAGAACAGTTTTGCATTGGGCCATTCCGGGCGCGATTTCGCGAATTTCTTCGGCTGAGAGCAGGCGAGTGTTGATGCCCACGCTCTGCTGCATCGCCACGTTGGCCGCCAGTCCTTCGCGATCGTTCGCCGAGGCCAGCACCACGAAGCCAACCGGCATGTAGCCGCACTCGCCGCCGGTGGCCTCGGCAAAGTTTTGGAAGATGCTCAGGGCGAACAGCGCCATGCGAGCCGTGGTCTCATTTGAGTAATGCTGACGAACAATGGCCGACGATTTGCCGGTGGTGCCGCCGGCCAGGAAACTCTTCTCCACCAGCGTCACCTTTAGCCCACGCTCGGCCAGCCGGAACGCCGTGCTCGCGCCCATGACTCCGCCGCCGATGACGACGACATCTGCTGTTGAATTCATTGTGTAATCTCCTTGTTTTCGTAGTTTGTAACCGCCTGCCGGAGTTTGGCCGGCACTTCCCGTTCGGCCCACGTCCCGCGCTCGGCGATGATGGCGATGATGTGGCCGGTGGCCACTTGCCGTCCGTCCTGCTCGGCCCGAACGTCAAATTCGTAGCGCAGACTGCGGCGGCCAAGTTCGGCGATGCGGGTGTGAATTCGCAAAGTTTCGGGCCACTTGACCGGCGATTTGTAATTGCAGTGCGACTCGGCGTACAGCAGGTCAACACCCTCGGCCAGCAAAGCGTCGTAGTCGTAACCGATGGCGGCCATGTACTCGGTCGCGCCCACGTCGAAATAGGTGAGATAGTGGGCAAAGTTGACGTGGCCCTGCAGGTCGGTTTCGTTGAAGCGGACTTTGAGGGGGGTGAAGAATTTGAAGGGGGAGGTCATTTTGAGTTCGGAGGGGATAGAGTTGTTCATCCGATGTAGCTTGCCCAACAGCACCTGCATTCGCGGGCTAGGTGCAATACGGTTCGGTTAGCAGATCACATCCGTTGGATTTGGCTGAAAACATCGCGATTTTGGCTATAAACTTGGCGAAACTTCAAGCGGGCAAGCCCCGATACGGCTTAACCGAACCGTATTGGGGCTAGGTGGCGATTTCAAATTCCCTACGACCGACTGATACGATTGCCTAAAGTAAACATTAGTAATGCCAAAGTGGAAATACCGAGCAAGGCTTCGATACTGGTCAGAACTTGCGCTAAAGGCGTTTGGGCTTCGAATTGGCTAAACCCTATCGTAGTGAAAGTTCCCAAACTGTAGTTCAAGTAATCCAGCCACGTCATTTGTCCACTCCGCGAAACAACACCACCTGACAAGGCAAATAGGAGAGGGAATGCCAGTAGAATAACGCCCGCCCATAGCACGGTGCGAAGAGGTTTTTCGCCATAACCACACAGCAAGTCTGCCAACCAATCCAAAATCCATGTAACGAAATATTTGGGGTAGAACCAAAGTTTTCTCAAAATGCTACTATTCCATTCGGTGCTGTAATATGCTTTCGCTCGCCATGGGGCACAAGTCGCCCGCCTTGATAGACGCTCATTGATATATGCCCGACTTGCTTCCTTGTAGCGCCCATGTGACAAGTAGGCGTTCTTGAGATTCATATATATTTCGGTGGCTTCGTGATACCTGAGTTTCAGGTGGCGTTCTCGATACTTGGCTGGCAGGTCTCTTGCATACCAACGTTCGAAGTATTCTTCATAGTCTTTCTGCTTTTCCTGTAATAGAAAATCACCCAATTGAACGCCTGTAACTAAGGCGTCGGCGAGTCTAGCAGTTGCGAGGTTGGCTTCCTCCAAACGAGCGTACCACAAATTAGCGCCGCCTAATTGACAACCATACAAGTCGGCTCGCCTCAGATCAGCTCGACCAAAATGTGCATTCTGAGCTTGAGCCGCAAACAATGATGCTTCATAGAGATTGGCTTCCCAAAAACCGGCATCTTGAAGGTTTGTATGCGTCAGATTAGCTCGCGTCAGGTCGGAGTCGGTAAAGGTAGCGCCTACCAGGTTTGCGCCGTATCCTGTGGTTACAAAATCACATCTGCCAAATATGACCCCGCGCAGACTCAGATTGCGTAAATCCGCTCCCGACAGATCACATTTGGATAGGTCTAAACCTTCTGAGCCACCATTCTGCTGAATCATCTTTATGACATCATCTCGTGTTAATGGGCGCATGCGATGGTCATTTGAATTTTGGATGGGTTGTTCGCGGCGTTCGAACCCGTCTCGCAAATTATCAATGACCGTTTGCAACAGATCCAACCAACTCATGAGACCTCACGAAACTTTCGGCTACAGGGAAGCTACCAAATCAAGGCTTCGGGATAACAATTCCACTTTATATCCCAAAGCCACCCCACTTACTTCTTCACCTTCTTAATCCCCGCGCTCAACGCCGGAAGCACCTCATGCAGATCGCCGATGATGGCGTAGTTGGCTTTGGCGATGATAGTCGCCTCGGGGTCGGTGTTGATGGCTAAGATGCGCTCCACAACTCGGCGGCGTTGTCGCCGTTATTTCTTCTTGGCGATGTAGCGCACCCCTTCAACGCTCTTGAAGTGCTCATCTTGCGTCCACAGGGTCGCGCCAAAAGCGCGCGCCGTCGCCAGGATCACACTATCCGCCATCGGCAGAGACAGTGCTACTGAGGTTTTCGCCGCGCTCAACGCAATCGAAATATCCAAAGGAATGACTTGGCCTTGCATCATTAGCGCCGTTGCCTGGAGTGCCGTATGCTCATCGCGTTGTTGGCTGATGCGCTTGAACACTTCGTAGACGCTGATGGAAGGCACAATCAACTCGGCTGTATTCTCAATGGCGGGCGCGAAAAAATCCGCGTTTGGCTCTTCGGCCAGGTATTCCAGCCAGCCCGATGAGTCAACGACGTTCATACGCGGTCGGCTTCGCGCTCAATCGTCGTATCAATGCCTTTGAGAAAGCCGCGCATCTTCTTGATGGGCTTGAGCGGGATCAGCTCAATCCGGCCTTCGTACAAGATGACCTGTACTTTGTGGCCGGGCTTGAGGCCGAGTGACTGCCGGACACTGAGGGGGATGACGACCTGAAACTTTGGCGAAACAGTTACGACTTCCATTGGGGTCTCCGCTTATCGTTCTGGGTTGCGTAATACGCCTTTATTCTACATTCAAAGCAGCTTCCCGCGCCCGCCTACTTCCTCACCTTCCTAACCTCCTCACTCAACGCCGGAAGCACCTCGTGCAGGTCGCCGATGATGGCGTAATTGGCTTTGGCGATGATAGTCGCCTCGGGGTCGGTGTTGATGGCTAAGATGCGCTTGGCCCCCTGACAGCCAACAAGGTGTTGCGTAGCCCCGCTCACACCGCAGGCGATGTAAATCTCTGGCGCGATGCGGGTTCCCGTCTGGCCGATCTGGTCGGCGTGTGGCCGCCAGCCCAGGCTTGTCACCGCGCGCGAGCAACCGACCGCCGCGCCCAACAGTCCGGCCAACTCTTCAAGCTTCTTGAAGCCTTCGGCGCTGCCCACGCCGCGCCCGCCGCCCACCACCACTTTGGCTTCGGCCAGCGAGATTTTGCCTTCGCCCGCCTCAACCCGGCCCGTGACCCGCACCCGAAAATCTTTGTCGGCGAGAGACGGGGTGATGGTGTTGATCGTCAGCTCAGCCGCGGGCGCTTCTTCGGCAACAAGGGCGTGCGGCGAAACCGTCAGCAGTTTCACTTCGCCGCCCAGCCGGGCTTCTTCCAGAAGACTGCCGCCCCAGCGCACGCGAGTCACAATGAATGGATCGCCCGGCAAAGCTCCAGTGCAGTTGGCGGCCATTGGCAAGTTGCTTCGAGCGGCCACGTGAGCCATCACTTCGTTGCCACGATCGCTTCCGGGCGCGATCACGATCTGCGGCTTGGCCGCCATCATCACTTCCACCAGACTCCCCGCCCAGGCTTCGGGAGCGTAATCGTCGAGTCGATCATGTTGCACGAGATAAACGGTCGAAACACCGTAAGCCTGAAGCCGCTCGGCCAACGGGCGGGCGGCCTCGCCGATCAAAACGGCCTCAAGCGTAGAACCAAGTTGATTGGCGAGTCGGCGGCCAAACGTCAGCATCTCAAGCGACAGGTCGTTCAACTTGCCACGGTCGTGTTCTATCAATCCGAGAATCATGGTCATACCATTCCCAATCTTTGCAACAACTCAACGGCCTTCACCGCCGCTTCCGGGCCTTTGCCCAAAATCTCAACTTGATGATCGCGCTCGGCGGGCAGTTTGAGTCGAATCTTTTCCAAACCGTTTCCGGGCCAGGTTGGGGTGAGGCGTTCGATGGGCTTCTTCTTGGCTTTGAGGCGGCCCGGCAGAGACGGATAGCGCGGCAGGTTGATGCCCTCTTTCACGCTGATGACGGCGGGCAGGGGAACTTCAAAAATGTCCCAGCCGCCGCCGGCCTGCCGTTTGGCAACGGCCTTGCCATCCCGAATCTTCAACTCTTTGACTCCGGTGACGCACGGCAAGTCGAGGGCGTGGGCGACGCGGATGCCGACTTGATAGCCGCCCGAGTCCGCCGCCTCGTTGCCGAAGAGCAGAAGATCGAACTTGTGTCCAGCCGCCTCTTGCGCCCGAACGGCCTCGACGATAGCCCCCGCTGTTGCCCCGCCATCCCACTCGCGGCCATCGGTTTCCAGCAGGATGGCCCGCTCGATGCCAAGCGCCATGCCTTCGCGCAATTGCTCGGTGGCAACCTCGGGGCCGAGCGTCAGCACAGTCGAGCTTCCGCCGTGCGCCTCAATCAACCGCACCGCTTCTTCAATCGCGCATTCTTCGTGCGGGCTGACTGTGAAGCTGAAGTAGCGCGTTTCAATGTCCTGTTCGTCCGCCGTCAGCGACATCTTGCCGCCCGCCGCCGGGACACGTTTGACGCAAACTAAAATGTTCATGACAGGTAATAGAGAATTGGAGGATTAGAGAATTCTCTAATTCTCCAATTCTCTTTTCTCTTTTCTCTCTCAACCCTTCATTCTTTCATTCTTCGGATCAAACACCGGCGTCGGGCCAACGGCGGCCACGGTCACCGGGTAATGCTCGTTGAAATATTCGACCATGAGGCTCGCGCCGACTTTGGCGTGTTGCGGCGGCAGGTAGCTCATGAGGATGGTCTTGCCGATGGAGGGGCCGGAGCCGGCGCTGGTGACGTACGAGCCGCGGCCATGTGCGTCCACAATCGGTTTGCCGTCGGGCGTGAGGATCGGTTCGCGGCCTTGCATGTAGCGCTTGAAGCCGGACTTGGAAGTGTTGTCGTCCACGGTGAGCGTGCAGAGGATGGCGGCAGGTTGCCCGCCTCGTTGCTTGAGATACGCTTCCTTGCCGACGAAGTCCTGGGGCTTCACCTGTGGCCGGGCCAGGCCGGCCTCGACCAGGTTGTATTCCAACTCCAGTTCGTTGCCGTACAGGCGATAGGATTTCTCCAGACGGGCGGTTGTGCCGTAGACGCCGATGCCTACCGGAGCGACGTTGAACTGTTGCCCCGCTTCCCACAAAATATCCCACAAGCGCCCGGCCTGTTCCATCGGCGCGTAAATTTCCCAGCCCAGTTCGCCCACGTAAGAAATGCGCGAAGCGATGGCGCGGATCGGGCCAAAGTCCACTTGTTGGCAGGTGGCAAAGGGGAAGGCGGCGTGCGACATGTCGTGTTCGGTGGCCGACTGCACCAGCTTGCGGGCATTCGGCCCCCACATGCCAATCGTCGTCCAGGCCGAACTGACATCGCTCAGTTGGGTTGAGCCGTCGGCGGGCAAGTGATCGGCGAACCACTTCTTGTCGCGCGGCCCGTCGAAGACGCCGGTGACCACGCGGAAGTGATTCTGACTGAGGCGCATGATGGTCAGATCGGACTTGATGCCGCCGGCCACGTTCAGCAATGGCGTGTAAACCACGCGGCCCACCGGAACATCCATCTGCGCCACGGCCATCTTTTGAATGTAGTCGAGCGCAGTCGGGCCGGTCACGTCGAAAATGGCGAAGGCCGAGAGGTCAACCATGCCCACGCTTTCGCGCATCGCCAAATGCTCGGCGTTGATGATGGGCGACCACCAGCGCCCGTCCCACTCGTACTTGCGCGGCATCACCTGCTCGCCGTACTTCGCCAGCAGTTTAGTGTTGGACTCGTACCACTGCGGGCGCTCGAAGCCCATCGCTTCAAAGAAAACAGCGCCCAGCGCCTTCTGACGCTCGAAGAGCGGGCTGGTTCGCACGTAACGGTTGGACGCCCACTGCTCACGCGGATGCACAATGCCGTAAGTCTTGTTGAAGCCTTCGGCGGTGCGGGCGTTGACGTGGGTCTTGGTTTTCTGATGGCCATAGAAGCGGGCGATGTCTGAACTGCTCGGGTCAATCTCCGGCTGGCCGTTCGTCATCCACTCGGCCACCGCGCGGGCGATGCCGGGCGCTTCCTTGATCCAAATGGCGGACACTGCCCACAGCCCTTTCACTTCGGGCGTCTCGCCGAGGAGCGGGAAGCCGTCGGGCGTGAGCGAGAGTAAGCCGTTGATGGCGTAGCGGATGCCCACTTTTTCGTCGGCCAAAATGTCGGGGATCAGTTCCAACGCCCGCTCCAGCGACGGATCGAAATCCTCTTTGGTGAACGGCATCTCGGTCGGGGAGAGCGCCGCTTTTTCGTTCGGCGGGATGTCATCGGGTTCCATCAGGATCGGGCGGTGATCGTACGAGCCGACTTCCAGATCGCTGCCGTGCTGACGCTCGTAACCGTTGGTGTCCATGTCGCGGATGATGGGATATTCGATCTCGCCTTTGGTGTTGGCGAAGAGCGGCACCGGCCCCACGCTGATCATCTGGTGGACGGCGGGCGTGAGCGGGATGGATGCGCCGGCCATGCGGGCAATGCGCGGACTCCAGATGCCACAGCACACGACTATCACTTCCGCTTTGATGTCGCCCCGGCTGGTCTTGATGCCGCGCACGCGGCCATTTTGGGTTTCGACGCCCAAAATTTCGGTGTTGGCAAACACTTGCAGAGCGCCCATCGCTTGCGCCTTCTCGCGCATGAGCGTGCCGCCGCGCAAGGAGTCCACTGTGCCGATGCCGGGCGTGTAGAAACCGCCGAGGATGATCTTATCGTTGACATACGGCACGAGTTCCTTCACCCGCGCCGGCGAGATCAACTCCGACTCAATGCCCCACGACTTGGAGGCGGCGAGGCGGCGCTTGAGTTCTTCAGCGCGTTCGGTGGTGCGGGCCACCTCAATGCCGCCGCTCTGAATAAACACATCCAATTCTCTATATTGCTTCACGCTGTCCAACGTGAACTTGGTCATTTCTTTGGAGTGGTCGGTGAGGAAAATGAAGTTTGAAGCATGGCCGGTGGAACCGCCGGGGTTGGGCAGAGGCCCTTTGTCCAGCAACACAATGTCCTTCCAGCCCAGCCGGGCCAGGTGGTAGGCCATGCTGTTGCCGACAATGCCGGCCCCGATGATGACGACGTTTGCTTGGTTTGGGAATGAACTCATGGGAGATACTCCTTTTTATTTTGATGCCTGGCGACAAGTGCGACAGTGATATACGGCAAATATATCACATTTTTCTCCCAGTTTAATCGGCGTTTGGCCGTCATATCCCATTAAGAAGCTGTGGGAGCAGTTCGCGTGCTTTTCGCGGGCTGTGCCTGTAACCGCGACCCGGCCACCATCACCAGGCCGCTCAACCCGATCAGCACAGCTTCGCTTCCAATCCACCACGCAAGCGTCTGTCCGAGGCGCAAAGCCACATCCAGCCCGGCCTGCACAAAACTTTCTGAGAGGTACAGCGGGATTTTGTCGGCGGCAAATGTGGCGTAACCTGCCTGCATGGCTGGCACTAATGTCAATGCTTCAATCACGCCGATGAGGCCGGCCACCAGCAATGGGATGCCCCACCAGCGCAGTAACGCCTTGCGCGAGCGCGCGCCGAAAAGCGCAACCAGCAACAGTAGAACGAGCGGGAGGGACGGACTCAAGCGCAGACCAAGCCGGATCAACCGTAGAGTCGTTCGCGGATCCGGTTGCGGCTCACCGGAATTTGGAACAGAAGACTCGCCTTGCTCGCTCTCGCCGCCGCCCGCGAATGTCTGGGCTAGATCAGCCTCATCGGGAAGACCCACCACGACCGCAGCCAGCATTGCTTGAATCTGCGGGGTGGCCGCCGTGAGAATTTCCTCCGGCGGGCGACAGATGGGCAAGGCGGCCTCCGCCGCGCCGCCCCACCCCAACAATTCTTCCTGCGAGCAGGGCGGCTGAGCGCGCACTAATTGTAGAAAGGCGGCCACCCCGGCCTCGCCGCCGACATGCGCTTTTAATTCAACCAGCGATATAGTGACTTTCGAGTCGGGATCAGTCGAATCCAGCATGGCAAACGTCTGATCAAGCGCGCTCTCGGTCTGAGTTTTCAGCCAGTCGGCTGGCAACAGGGTAGACAAAAGTTGTTCCCAGCCGGCCCGGCTAATATTTTGGAACATGGGCGGCGGGCCACTGCCGGGTTCTGGAGTGGAGGCCTGGCCCTCGCCCCCCTCTTCGAGGCCCGGCCCGGTGTAATGGAGTTGCAGATCGAGTTGTTCAGCCGCCAGCGCCGGGAGACGGTCGTAAATGTTCTGCGCCGCCAAAGCGCGTTTATACACGTCCGGGCTGAACAGGTGCAGGCCGACGTTGAAGAGCGGCAGCGCCGCTACTGCCACAATCACCGCCAACACTGCCAGCACAAAGGCGATGAATTTGGCGATGGCGGCCAAAACTTTGCGTATCATTTCATGCGCTCGCTACGTCACTTACACATCGGCGATCTCGACTCCGTAATCCTTCAACGCGCTCTCACGACTCACTTTGCCGTCGCGCACGTCGCGAATCACTTGATCACGCTCCCGATCTTTTGGATTGCCGTTGCCGCCGCCGCCCGCCGCGTCCATGATGACGACATCGCCCGGTTTGAGGCGGGTGAGGCCGTAGGGATTGCCGGTTTGGCCGTTGACCAGAAATTGGGCTTTGGCTCCGGGTTGGCCGCCGAATAATCCCTCCGGCGGGATTCGAAAACGGCCCGACTGGATTCCAAGATTCACCGGCGGCTGAGGGGCATAGTCGTCATCAGGAACACGGAACACTTCCCGCCGCCCAAGCGCCCCACGCTGTTTGCCGGGGCCACCTGAGTCCGTCAGCAGTTCGCGTCGTTCGACGACGAGCGGCGAGTCGCTCTCTAAAATTTCGACCGGAGTGTTCGCGCCGTTGGCCGGGAAGATGAAACAGCCTTCACCGTCGCGGGCGCCGCCCGCGCCGAGGCCGCCGCCCCGGATCAACACGGCATGAAACGGCTGCCCCGTATTGCGTCGTCCGTAGAAAACTTGCATCGTCGCCGGTGTGCCGCCGCTTCCGGCGACGACTCGATTCGGCAATGCCCCCGCCAGCGCGCGGTAGATGATCTCGGTCATGAAGTGGCCGATCTGCATTCGGGCCGCGACCGCCGCCGGAAATTTGCAGTTGACCACCGTGCCCTCAGGGGCCGTCAATTGAATCGGCGCGGCGCTCCCGTCGTTGTTGGGGAGGTCGGGATCGAAGATGCTCTTGACGGCCATGTGGACGTAGGCGTAGGTGAAGTTGTAGACGACGTTGCCGCCCCAGTCCACTTGCGGCGATGAACCGGTAAGATCAACTTTGATGTCGCTCCCGGCGACTTCAATCGCGCACTTGATGATCAGGTCGGCGCGGCCCGCTCCGCGCATCTGCTCGATGATGCCTTCGGCCCGGTAAACGCCGGGCGGCACTTTGGCGATGGACTCGCGAATGCTTCGTTCACTGCGACCGATGATCTCGTCGGCCAGATCGTCCAAGCCATCTAAATTGTATTCGGCCAGCATCTTGCACACTTGCTCGGCACAGACGTGGTTGGCGGCGATCTGCGAGCGGATGTCGCCGATGACCTGCTCCGGCGTTCTTACATTCCAGCGGATCATGTCCATCACCGCCTCGTTCAACTTGCCACCGTCGTAAAGTTTGACGAGCGGAATGAACAGACCTTCCTCGAACACGTCGTGATTATCCGAGGCCACCCGCCCGCCAATGTCGGCGTGGTGGAGGACGCAGGCGGTGAAGGCGGTGAGTTGATCGCGATAAAAGATCGGGCTGAGGACGCAAACGTCGTTGAGGTGGCCGGCCAGCGCCCAGGGGTCGTTGGTGATGAAGGCGTCGCCGGGCTCAAACGAATCAGCTGGCAGGCTTTGCACCAGTTTCTTGATTCCAATCGCCATCGCCCCCGACTGGCCGGGCGTGGCAAACGAGCCTTGCGCCAGTTCGCGCCCGCGCCGGTCGGTGAACATGCAGGTGTAGTCATGAGCGTCCCGCAGCAGGCTGGAAAAGGCGGTGCGGGCCACGGCGGCGTCGGCTTCGTCCACGATGGAGAGCAGGCGACGCCAGAGGATTTCGAGGGTGACGGGGTCAAAGTTGCTCATCGAACAAAACCTGTTTCACCGCGAAGGCGCGAAGGGGTAGTGGCCCTATAACGGGCAGGTAGCCTTTTGGCGCTTGCGAAACAGCTTGTTTTCAAGGCCTTTCGCGCACAAAAAAAACACACCTGCCCTATACAGGGACACTGCCCGCGAAGGCCGCTAAGATAAACAAAAGAGACTTTGTGATCTTCTTTGCGCTCTTTGCGTCTTTGCGGTGACAGCTATTCTTTCAAATCAATCCACAAGAATCCAAACTCATCCACCCTCACCCTCGCCTCTTCGCCGATGATGACGGTTGACTCGCGCTCTTCGACAATGGCCGGGCCGGAGAACGTCGCGCCGGGGAATAACTTGTAGCGGTCGTACACGGTGAAGGGGATGAAGTCGCGGGCGAGGCCGGAAAATGCTCTGCGTTCGCCTTTGATCGCGTCTTGAACGCGCCCACTCCTGTTTTGCAATCGCGGCAATTCCAGCAACCGCACCGGCAAACTGGCCCGCACCCGGAAGTTGACAAACTCAACTGGCGACTCGGGATACGTGCGCCCGTACAAGTGGCTATACGTTTCGTCGAAGCGGCGGCGCACGTCCGCCAGAGTCAGCATCGTGAAATCGCGTTCGGGAATCGGCAGATTCGTTTCCGAACCTTGCCCAATAAACCGCGCATCCACCGAACGCAAAAACTCAATCGCGCCCTCCGCGCCTGCCTTCCGCAACGTGCGTTCGCCTTCGGCCTCCATCTCGCGGAACAACGATTCGATCTCCGCAAAGTCCGCCGACAGAACAGGCGCTTTGTGACTCCGAACCAGATCGAAGGCGCGTGGGGCGGTGAAGAATCCCAGCGCCGAGCCGACTCCGGCGTTGGGCGGAACAATGAGGCGCGGCGCGCCGAGCTTGCGCGCCAGCCCGTAAGCGTGAACCGGCCCCGCCCCGCCAAAGGCGGCGACGGTGACCACCTGCGGGTTGCCGCCGCGCTCGGCGATGTGCGTCTTGGCGGCGGCGGCCATCGTCTCGTTGATCAGGTCGTGAATGCCCCACACGGCTTGAAGATAAGACACGCCCAGCGGTTTGGCGACTCGTTCTTCGATCCCATGTTTGGCCGCCTCAACATCCAGCTTCATTGTGCCGCCGAGAAAGTAATCGGCGTCGAGATAGCCCAACAGCAAATCGGCGTCGGTGACGGTTGGCTCAACGCCGCCGCGACCGTAGCAAATCGGCCCCGGCTCCGCGCCCGCGCTCTGCGGCCCCACTTGCAAAGTGCCGAGGCGGCTCATGCGGGCGATACTCCCGCCGCCCGCGCCGATCTCCATCAAGTCTACAACCGGCACTTGAATGGTAAGGCCGCTTCCCTTCATGAAGCGTTGGACGCGCCCCACTTCAAACGTCGGCACAACCCCGGCGATGCCTTCCTGAATCAAACACGACTTGGCCGTGGTGCCGCCCATGTCGAAGCAGAACATTTCCGGCAAATTGAACAGGCGGCTGTAGTATTGCCCGGCGATGACCGCCGCCGTCGGCCCGGACTCGATAATGCGGACGGGAAACTCGGCGGCAGTTTCCGCAGAGGTGACTCCGCCGCTGGACAGCATGATGAACAGCCGTCCGCTGAAGCCGAGCGAGGCCAGCCGGTTGTAGAGCGCCCGCAGATATTTTTCGGTGAGCGGTTTGACGTAGGCGTTGGTGACGGTGGTGCTGGTGCGCTCGTATTCGCGGATTTGCGGCAGGACTTCGTATGAAATTGAAACAGAAGCCGATGGAAATTCTTCACAGATGAGTCGTTTGAGGGCCAGTTCGTGCGCCGGGTTCTCGAATGAGTTGAGCAAACAGACGGCGATGGACTCAACGTCCATCTCTTTCAGCGCCCGCACTGTCTCCCGCGCTTCTGATTCATCAAGCGGCCTCACGACAGTCCCGTCGGCGCGCAGGCGCTCGACCACTTCCAGTCGGCGGTGGCGGGGAACGAGCGGCTCCGGGACTTCGGCGAAGACATCGTAGGGCGCGTAACGAATCTCGCGCCCGAGTTCCAGCACGTCGCGAAAGCCCTGGGTCGTAATCAAGCCGGTGCGCGCGCCTTTGCGCTCAATGATGGCGTTGATGACCAGCGTCGTGCCGTGAATAATCTCTTCCAGCCGTTCGACGTGATCGGGAACCTGATCGGCCAGCCCGCGAACGCCTTCTTCAATCGCGTCCGAGGGATCGCGGGGCGTGGTGAGGCACTTGTAGGTGTTGACCTGCCCGGTGGCATCGTCGAGCAAAACAAAGTCGGTGAAGGTGCCGCCGACGTCAATTCCCAATCGCATTCTCAGTCTCCAGTGAACAGTAATCAGTGATCAGTGAACGGTGAACGGTGATCAGATGATACCGTGTTCTTTCAGGCTGGCGATTTTTCGGGAATCGAAGCCGAGCGCTTCGCCGTAAATCGCCTCGTTGTGTTCGCCGAGGCGCGGCGGGAAGCGTAGGGGCAATTCACGAATTACCCCGGCCTCAGCCAGCGGTGGCAGGATCACTTCTGTGCCGCTTCTCTCATCGCGAACGTTGGTAAATTCCTTTTTCAGCAGAGGGTCTTCCAGCACGTCTCGGAGCGTGTTCACTTTGGCAATTGGCACGCCAATGCTGTTCAGGGCGGTTGCGAGATCGGCGACGCTCATGGTTCGGGTGCAGTCGGCGAGTCGCCGGTTCAGTTTCTCCACATCGGCGATTCGGCCCGCGTTGCGTTGATACGTTTCGTCGGCCAGCGACTCGAAGCCGGGCAGTTTGGTGATGGCCTCCCACTGCCGGTCATTGCCGACGGCCACGTAAACGTAGCCATCGCGAGTCGGGTAAACCGAGGCCGGGGCGAAAAACTGGTGAGTGTTGCCGCGTCGGGTCACCCGTTCGCCGAGGGCGGTGAGCATGATCGGGCTTGCCATCCAGGAGACGGTTGACCGGAACATGGAAATATCAATTCGGCTTCCTTCGCCAGTCACGGCGCGTCGGTACAGTGCTTTCATCAACGCGCCGTAAGCGTGCTCAGATGCGCCAAGATCAACCATCGGCAAGCCAAAGACGAGCGGTGAGCCGTCCGGTTCGCCGGTCAAGTCCATCCAACCGGCGCGGGCTTGCAGAACCGGGTCGTAGGCCGCTTCGTCCGAGTCCGGGCCAAAGCCGGTGGTGCCGAGCCAGATGATGTTTGGTCGGATGGTCTTGATAGTCTCGTAGTCAATGCCAAGTTTGTGATAACTGGACGGGCGGTTGTTGGTGGCGAAGATGTCTACGGGGAGATTAGAGATTAGAGATTGAAGGATTGAGCGGCCTTCGGCTTCGGCGAGGTTGAGGGTGATGGCTTGCTTGCCGCAGTTGTTCGGCAGGAAGTAACTGGCCATGCCGTCTTCATCGAGGAACTTTTTGCCCACATAGCGGTTCGGGTCGCCGCGCCCCGGAGTCTCGATGCGAATCACTCGCGCTCCTTCCCGCGCTAAACGCTGAGTTAGGAACGGGAGAGTCGTGGCTTGTTCGAGAGAGAGGACGGTGAGAGAGGAGAGCAAAGGCATGAGGAGTGAATAGTGAACAGTCATCAGTGAACAGTGAACACTGCTGCTGACTGTTCACTGGTTACTGTTTACTCTTACAACCGCACCGGCTCTCGAAACACGCCAAACACTTCCTTCAACGTCTTGGTGATCTCGCCCAGCGTTGCGTAAGCCCGCACAGCGTCCATCATCGCCGGCATCACGTTCTGGCCGTCCGCCGCCGCCTCGCGCACTTTCTCCAGCGCCGAGGCCACTGCCTGTGAATCGCGGCTGGCGCGAACGGCGCTGAGTCGGCGGATGGCGTCTTCGGCCTGCTCCGGTTTGTAGTCGTGCAATTCAACGTCGCGGCTTTCTTCATTCATTCGATACCGGTTGACGCCGACTTTGGGAATCGTCCCGTCCTGCAACCCTTGCTCAACCTTCAAGGCCTGATGCGCCACCTCGCGTTGCACCGCGCCCTCGCTCACGGCGCGAACAATGCCGCCCATCTCGCCGTCCACGCGCTTCATCTCGGCGGCGATGCGATGCTCCATTTCGTTCGTCAGCCATTCGACATAGTAGGAGCCGCCCAGCGGGTCGGCGGTGTCACACAATCCCATCTCTTCCACCAGAATTTGCATCGTCCGCAGGGAAATCAACGCCGCCTTCTCAGTGGGGATGGTGTAGGCTTCGTCGTATGAACACAGGGCCATCGTTTGCGCGCCGGAGAGGGCGGAGATGAGGGCGTAATACGCGCCGCGCACGATATTGTTTTCCGGTTGTTCAATGGTCAGGCCGCCGCCGCCGCCCCCGGCGATCATCTTCATCTGCATCGTGCCCGGCTTCTGCGCCCCGAACTCGTCGCGCAGAATTTTGGCCCACAGCTTGCGCGCCGCCCGAAATTTTGCCACCTGTTCGAAGAGGTTGCCGAAGATGTCGAAGTTGAACGAGAGCCGTTCGGCGAAGTCGTCCACGTTCAGGCCGCGCCCCAGCGCTTCGCGAATGTAGGCGCGGGCGATGCAATAAGCGTAAGCGATCTCCTGCACCGGGTTCGCGCCCGACTCGCGGATGTGATAGCCGCACACGCTCACCGGGTAATACTTCGGCGCTTGCTTGGCGCAGAACTCAATCGTGTCCGTCACCAGCCGGATGCCGTGCTCCACCGGGAAAATCCACGCTCCGCGCCCTATGTATTCTTTGAGAATGTCGTTCTGCGAAGTCCCGCGAACGTCAGTGAGCGGGACGCCATGCTTCTCGGCCACGACGAGATACATCGCCATAATTGGCGCGGCCACGGCGTTGATGGTGAGCGAGACGCTGATTTTCTCGATGGGGATGCCGTCAAAGGCGGTCTCCATGTCCGCCAACGTGTCCACCGCCATCCCCACCCGCCCCACTTCGCCCTCGGCCAGCGGGTCGTCGGAGTCCAATCCCATCTGCGTCGGCAGATCGAAGGCGACGTTAAGCGCGTTCTGCCCGTTGCCGATGAGGAACTTGAAGCGCTCGTTGGTCTCGGCGGGCGTGCCGAAGCCGGCATACTGGCGCATCGTCCACGGGCGGGCGCGATACATGAGCGGATGGATTCCGCGCGTGAACGGGAATTCGCCCGGCCCGCCAATGCCGTCAGCCTCCTTGAGGTCTTCCGGCCCGTAAACGGGTTTGACGGGGATGCCTGATTCTAGAATCACATCACGATTTTTGTCGGGCATAACTTCCTCTCACCGTTGTGATACAATCGTTGTCAATGGCCGTCCGTTTCACCCAACATGCGCGGGAAAAGTTCGAAATACTCGCCCGCCACAAGTTTGTGGTAACAGAGGCTCAGGTCATTGATACCGTCAATGCGCCTGATAAAGTCGAAACCGACCAAGACCCGCCAGTAGCCCAAAAAGGTTTTGACGAAAAGCATGTTCTCCGGGTAGTATTTCGTATTGAAGGCGATGATAAAGTCATAATCACATTTTACCCGGGCAGGAGGCAGCGATATGAAAGTTAGCTACGACCGTGAAGAAGACATCCTGACCATCGAGCTGGATGCTTCCGCCACGATTGACCACGCCGAACATGTGGGCTCCCTTATTCTCCACCTCGATCCGGATGACCGCCCGGTTCTGCTCGAAATACTCCGCGCCAGCGAATTTCTCTCAGGCCTGGTAAAGGCCTCCATGCGCTCTGAGTCGGTGACGGTTTAGCGCCGCCGAGTGCCTGCTTATTTCAACGCCTCCCCCTCTTTCAAACACCCGGCGATTGATCTCCTTTGCCTTCCCCGGCACGCGGGCTTCAATGGCCTTCCGCGCCGGGAGATCGCCGCGTCGCTTTATGGCTTTATATGCGGTTTCGACTCCGCTAATGGTGGCCGCCGCATCCTCGAAGCCGTTGTTAATCCACGGCACGCGCCAGGCAGTGTACGGGTAGACTCTGGTGCAGACCTCCACACAGCCGGTGGCATTGGCGACCACACAGCATGGCCGACCTTTATCGTTTGGCCGTTTCCAGCAGGAACGCTTCAAGGAGCGAGTTGAACTGATCCGGTTGCTCCCAGTGAGGCGCGTGTCCGGCGTCGCCGACAATTTGGACTGCGCCGCGCCAGAGGCCAGGCATTTTCAAGGCGCTGATGTAGGCTCGGTTGACGAGTTGCTCGTGCTCGCCGTGAAGAATTGCCAACGGCACCGAGAGATTGGCCACAATTTCAACCTCATCTTTATAACCGTCCGGGCGAATACTGCCGCCCAGCCCCAATCGCGCCCGGCCATCCGTGCGGCGAATATCTTCCAAAAACGAATCGGGAGTTGGCGTGCCCGGCTTGAAAAACGAGGCGGCGTAAGCCGCCGCTTCCTCGTCGGTCAGGTCGGGCTTGAAGCCGACCGCCACCGCCGGGTTGGGCAGGAAGGCCTCGGCCATCGCCGGAGGAAACGCCAGCGGCGGCGCGCCGAAAATCATCCAGCCGGCGGCCTTTGGCAGTTGACCGCTCGCTTCCAACACAATATGCCCGCCCAAACTCCAGCCTACAAACACGGCTTCGGCCAGGCCGAGTTGTTTGGCGACTTCCACCACGACTTCGGCGTAACCGGGCAGGGAATAGGTCGCCGGGTCGGACGCGGGCGACGATTGCCCGTGGCCGGGCAAGTCCATTGCCACCAGCCGGAACTTCTCGCCGAACGCGCCCTCAAGCTGGCGTTGATACGACCGGCTTGAGCAGGAGTTGCCGTGGACGAGCAGCGCCGCCGGCCCTTTGCCCTGGCTCTGATAGATGGCGATTGAATCGCCGCCGATTTTCAACATTTCCGTGTTCATAGTTTTCTCCACTTATATGTTTGCTGTTTCGCCTGCTCGCTCGCGGATGAAGGCGGCGATAGCGTCAAAACTGCTTCCGGTGGGGAAGACGCCGGCCACACCCAATTCTTTCAGCGGCGCAACGTCGCGCTCCGGGATATTGCCGCCGACCATCACCAGCGCGTCATCCATTTTGGCCTCGCGCAATTTCGCCATCAACTTTCGCGCAATCGGCAAGTGAGCGCCGGAGAGGACCGAGAGGCCGATCACGTCCGCATCTTCCTGCGTTGCCGCTTCGACAATTTGATCGACAGTTTGATGCAGGCCGGTGTAGATGACTTCAAACCCAGCATTACGCAGGGCAATCGCCACCACCTTGGCCCCCCGGTCGTGGCCGTCGAGTCCGGGTTTGGAAATAAGCACACGGATGGGTCTCGTCATCTCCAACCTCCAATCTCTATTTGAAATGCCGCCCCAACTCGGAAGCATAACGCGCGCCGACTTCCTTCGCGTTTTGGGCCAGCCACTCGCTCAGGCGCTTCTGGCCCGGCGGCGGCGAATCGACGAAGAGCAGATCGCCCATCAACCCGGCCACTTCGTCGCCGGTCAGCATCACGTCCCCGACGAGCAGGCTGATCAATTGAGCCAGAGCCAGCGCCAGACCCGGCGGCACGTGGACGATCCACGCCCGGCTGTTGACTGCTTTGGCAACCAACCGCACCAGTTCATCGAAAGTGAATATCTCCGGGCCAACGGCGTTGATGACCACATTTTCTGATTGTTGGCCGACGCTAACGGCAAGGTCGGCCAGGTCTTCGACGTAGATTGGCTGGAGTTTGTAGCCGCCCGCGCCGGGGATGGCGAACGCCGGGAAACGCCGCAGGAGCCAGGCAATGTTGTTGATGAGCACGTCCTCGCCTGCCTCAACGCCGAACAGCACGGTCGGGCGCAAGATGGCATACGAGAGTTTTGACTCGCGCAAAGTCTGCTCCATAATCGCCTTGCCGCGATAGTAGGGGAGCGTCGAGTCCAGCGACGGCTTGGCGATGCTGACGTGAACCATGCGTTTCACGCCCGCTTCTTCAGCGGCCCGGATCAGAGTCTGGGTGTTGGCAACCGCCCGCTCGTGCGTGTTCTGTCCGTGCGAGAAGCGCACCCAGTAAGTGTTGTACAGCACGCTCGCGCCTTCGAGACTCTTCGTCAACTCAGCGGGCTTGTCGAAGTTGAACGGCATGGCGCTCACCTGATCGCCAAAGGGGTTGGGGCGGTCAGGGTGGCCGGTCAACGTTTTGACCGTGATTCCCCTCGCCAGCAACCGCCGGGTGATATATCGCCCGGTGTACCCAAACGCGCCAGTCACTACATGCACTTCGTCCACTGCAATCTCCAATCTCCAATTCTCTAATCTCTAACTTCCCACCTTCACCACCACCGCCGCCGCCGTGTCGCCCGCCGCGCAGCCGGTGAACAACCCGTAGCCGCCGCCGAGCAGAACCAGCTCTTCGATCAATTCCATAATCAGCCGCATCCCGGTTGGCCCCTGCGGGTGGCCCCAGATAAGCGACGAGCCGTAGTTGTTCATCGCTTCCTTCCTCACGCCCATCTCGCGCGAGAAGTAGATGTCGTTCACCGCGAACGGGTTGTGAGTCTTGATGGCCTTCACATTATTGATCGAGATGCCCGCCTGTTCAAGCGCCTGCTGTGCCGCCGGAACATTCGCCATCGGCATGAAGCCCTTCTTCACTCGCCCCTGGGCGAAGCTGAGAATTTGAATTTCGACCTGGCGATCACGGCTGAGTTCAGCCGCCCGCTCTTTCGAAGTGACGATCATTCCGGCGTTGCCATCGGCGGGGTAGGTTTGCGCCCCGAATGTGACCGTGCCGTTCGGCACAACCGGCTTGAGCTTCGCCAGTCCTTCAGCGGTGGTTGGGAACACGCCTTCATCGTCTTTCACGGTGGCGACCACTTTTTTGCCGGATGGATTCACCTCAACCGGCGTGACCATATACTTTTTGTGGAAAGCCGCCTCGTCTTTGAGCGACTCTTGATATTGGCCGTAGCGCATCAACATCACTTCGTGTTGTTCTTGAGCCGTGATCTCTTGTTCGCGGGCCACGTTTTCCGCCGTCTCAATCATCGCATTGCGGGCGAAGGGGTCGCAGTTGAAATTGTCCCACACCCAGTCTTCGGCGTCGGGCTTGCCGCCGGGGTTGGCAGGATTCGGGTACGTCAGGTGCGGCCCGTTTGAGGTGCGGTCGGCGGTGAGGCATAGAACAACGTTTCCCCCGCCGTCCCCGGCTTCCACTTCGTAGGCCGCGCTCCCGATCACGCGCGCTGAAGTCGCGCAGGCTTGTGAAAACGTCGGTCCGGTGATCCCCTCCGCGCCGATCAACGCCGCCACCCACGGTGCGCCGTAAAACGAACTTTTCGCCGGAACGGTCAAGCCGAGATACAACGCGTCAAATGAAGAAGGCTGGATGTTTCGTTCGGCCAATGCGCGCTTCGCCACATCAGCGGCAAACGTGAGCGGATGCAGGCTGGCAAAGTTGCCCTGCCACTTCACAAACGGCGTGCACCAGTAGCCGCCGTAGGGAATAAAGACGTTTTGAAATGACATTGCACCTCCTACACTCACATACTTGTGAGTTTGTCTCGCCGCGAGAAAACCCGCATCGCCAACCAGACTGTAAGCAACAGCACTGCTGTTGTTGCTCCCAGGTCTAACTCAACAGGAGTCGGTGCAGGCACCTTTATAGTCGGGTCTACAATTTCGTCTGCCCTCCGGTCATAAAGGGTAGTTACCTGAGCGCGAGACATTCCCATCACGTCGCCCAGTGGTTGTAAATCTTGCAGGTCATAAAGTTGAGCGTAGCGAACCGGCCTGCCTGAGCCGAAGGAAACAAAGTCCGCACGGCCCAATTCATCAGCCATTTTCTGCGCCATGTCAGGATCGTTGACGATCATTAAGAAGCGCAGGCTATCTCGCCTTGTCAGTTCCCAGCGCCGACGGAATAGGGCTCCTTCGCCATCTCGCTGGCCGAGTTCGTACCACAGTCGAAAGCCCCCAAACTCATCGGGGTGAGACCACGCTACCGGATGCCCGTTGAGATTAGATTGCGTTATCGCCTCAGCACGAGCGGCGTAATCGTAAGGCGGATCCCACAAACCAGGGCCAAATCGCTCGTAGAGCCGACGCGCCAAACGAGTGGCGCCATAAGTGGCCCACCCTTCTTCCTCTGATCCCATAACCCATGGCCAGTATGGTACGATGCCATACAAGTGGCTGTATTCATGCAGGATAGCGTTAATCGGGTCGGCAAAGTGGATGGAAGCGTCGGGAGAATTCAAGTAAGTGTTATCCAGAGAAAGTTCGATATAACGCTCCGAGGCTAAGTTGCCACGGATGCTGTGAGGGAATTCGGCATAGAAACCGCCCGGTTCGATTCCCCCAATTACCAACTCGTTGGCTTGCGGCGAAACACCGAATGACTCCTGGCTGACCTGATTGGCTGCCGCCAAAACACGCGCCAGGCGCACCGTTACTTCTCTAACACGCGAGTCCTCGTAGCGAACTGTGATCCCTTCGACTTGCTCAGTGTGAGAGGGCTCAGGGATCGATTCAATGAGGAGTGTCCTTTGTTCAGGCGGCACAAGGCGCGGCAAGCCCAAGCTAAATAGGAGCGCGACAGTCACCGTACCTGCCAATGCTGCCCAGCGCGGCCACCATTTAGCGCTACGGATGGCTAATGCACCGATCAGAAACGAAAATGAGGGTAAGGCCAGAGTGAGAACACTATCAGAGCCGCCTGTAACAATAAACAGACAACTGAGGCCACCTACAATGACGGCGGCCAACGTCGCACGCCATGGTGACTGGTGATAAAGGGGCCGGAAAGCCAGTGCCGTCAGCGCCAACGTCGTGCCGACGCTGTTCAGTACGACTAAGAAGAGCCACTCTCCGTCTATCGTGGCGTACATTTCTTGGGTGGGACCAAGCATTAGCGTCACCAGCAACCCAACAGCCAAACGTCCATAGCGATTTCGCACCGTCAGTGTGTCGAGCATCAAGTTCAAAGCCAAGAAAGCCAACACAAACTGACCCCATCGCAACAGGTTCATCACAACAACCTGGGGTGACACGTACCACTTATATATATAGACGAACAGCCCTAATCCCGTTAGCAAAGGGAACAGCAATAGTCCAGACGCATCACCGACGGCCAACATCGCCGATCGTACCGTAATACGCTCCCGAAAACGCCCACGCTGGAGCATTACAATCGTCGCTAACGGAATTGCCAAGTCAAACCAAGAGGGCTGTGTCAACAACCCACGTCCGTTAAGGCCGCGCGGAATCAGCACGTAGGCTGGATCGGGCTTCAATAGCCAAACCGACATAACCCGTGCAAGCACAAGCAGCAGAATGAGAGACCAAAAGCGTTTACTCCTGCTCATCCTTTACGCCCCTACCGTCAAGCCACCATCCACCCAAATCACCTGGCCGGTGATGTAGCTGGCGTCGTCGCTGGCGAGGAAAGTGTGAACCGAGGCGATCTCTTCCGGCTCGGCCATGCGCTTGAGGGGAATGCGTTCGACGAGGCCGGCCATGACGCTGTCGGGGATGGCCGCCGTCATGCGCGTCTTGACGCCGCCGGGCGCGACGCAGTTGACGGCGATGTTGTAGCGCGCCCACTCGAGCGCGTGAGTCTTGGTCAGCCCGATGACGCCCGCTTTTGAGGCCGAGTAGTTGGCCTGGCCGATGTTGCCCTGCGCGCCAACCGAGGCCGTGTTGACAATGCGGCCATATTTCTGCTTCATCATCGGCACGGCGGCCAACTGCGACATGAGCCACGTGCCTTTGAGGTTGACCAGAAGCACTGCGTCCCACTGCTCGTCGGTCATGATCCTCACCTCGCCATCTTTCACCCGCACCGTCAGCGCGTCGCGGGTGATGCCGGCGTTGTTGATGAGGATGTCGAGCCGGTCAAAGTTGCCGATGACGGCGTCCACCATGTTTTGGGCCTCGGCCCGCGCCGACACGTTGCCGGTCACGGCCAGCGCTTTGCCGCCCTCGTCGGCGATGAGTTTGGCCGTCTCTGTTACACCGGCTTCGTCCATGTCGGCCACCACAACAACCGCTCCCTCTTTCGCGAACCGGAGCGCCGTGGCCCGGCCAATGCCGTTGCCGCCGCCAGTGATGAGTGCTACTTTGTCTTTGAGTTTCATTTCAGCCTCTTTGAGGTTAGAGAATTGGAGATTGGAGATTGGGATTTTCATCCCCGCTTCATCATCAGCGTCCACTTGCCTTCGATGACGGCTTTGCCTTCCTGGTTGCAAACACGCGTCTCGAAGATGACAACGCCGCGATCCGGCTTGGACGTTTCCTTCTTCTCTAACACTTTGAGTTCGAGATGCACGGTATCGCCAAACTTTGTAGGGTTCTTATATTGGATGACTTGCTCCATCAACGCCAGAGTCGTCCCCTCAAACACGCCTGTCCAGTTCGACATCCCCGTTGACATGGCCGCGACCAACATGCCGTGCGCGATGCGCGTGCCAAAGGGCGTGGTCTTGCCAAATTCTTCGTCAATGTGCAACGGGTTGAAATCGCCAGACAATCCGGCAAAGGCCACCACGTCGGCCTCGGTGACGGTGCGAGCCGGTGAAGTGAACGAGTCGCCCGGGTTGAATTGTTCAAAGGTCAGGCCGCGAGATTTGTAAGTCATACTCCCATCTCCTTCGCAATGATGCCGCGCAAAATTTCGCTCGTGCCGCCGCCGTACAACAGAAAGCGCGCGTCACGAAAATAGCGTTGGGCGTCATATTCCATGGCAAAGCCGTAACTGCCGAAGATGCGGGTGCATTCGTCGGCGGCCTTGTTCGCCATCTCGGTCGCAAACAGTTTCGCCATCGAAGCCAGCTTCATGTCCGGCTTGCCGTTTTCAATTTGCCAGGCGGCGCGATACACCAGCCCGCGCGCCGCTTCCAACTGCGTGCCCGTCTCGGCAATCTTGTGAGCGATGGCCTGGTAAGCCGCAATCGGCTTGCCAAACTGCACGCGCTCGTGTGAATATCTGAGGGAGGCTTCGATGGCCGCCTGCGCCAAGCCCAGCGCCAGCGCGCCCGTCATCGTCCGAATCTCGGCCAGGATTGCGCCAAGATTCTTGAAGCCGGTTCCCTGCTGGCCCAGCAGGTTTTCCGCAGGCAGGCGCACATCTTCCAGAATTAACTCGGACGTCTCGGACGCGCGCACGCCCATCTTTTCGATTCGCTTTCCCACCGCCAGCCCCGGCTGACCCTTCTCGACCAGAAACATGTCAATCCCTTTGAACCCGGCTTCGGGATCCGTTTTGGCCGCCACTGTAAAAAAGTCGGCCACCGTGGCCGAAGTGATCCACATCTTGCGTCCGTTCAACACCCAGCCGTCGCCATCTTTCACCGCCCGCGTGGTGATGCCGCCCAAGTCGGAGCCGAAGTCCGGCTCGGTCATGGCAATCGCGCCAATCTTGTCGCCGCGCAGGGCGGGCGCAAGCAAACGGATTTTGTGTTCCTCTGAGCCAAAACGATGGACGAAGTCGGTTCCCATCAAACACTGCATCGAAACCGCCGCCGCCAGCGCGAGCGAGCCGCGGGCGATCTCTTCAGCCATCAGGCAAAAGGTGGTGAAGTCCGCGCCCAGCCCGCCGACTGATTCGGGATAGCGCAATCCAAAGTAGCCCAGGTAGCCGCATCGCCGGAACAGCGCCAGCGGGAACTCGCCGCGCTCGTCGAGTTGGGCCGCCACCGGCGCGACTTCCTTCTCTACAAAGTCGCGCACCGAGCGGCGGAATAACTCCTGCTCCTCAGTCAGAGAAAAGTTCATCGCCGCTTCTCTTCAGGCAATGCGATCAACGAAAGCACGAACGCTCCGACGCCAAAAGCAAACTCGTTGGCGTGAATCGGCGCAACTTTTAGCGCGTTGAAAGCCACGCTCGCCAGCAACAACACAGCAGCCAAAGTTTTAAAAGCCCGATCTATCACCAATTGTTCATTGTTCATTGCTTCATTGTTCATTTCACCGGCTTCTTCTCCGCCAGGTGAATCAGCACCCCAAACGAATCCTTTGGATGCACGAACGCCTCGCGCCAGTATTGGCCCTCAAACGTCACGCCCGGCTGGTAGGTGTGCCGGTAAGCAATTCGGCCTCCGCGCCGCTCCAGTTCGGCCACGGCCACATCCAGGTCTTCCACTTCAAAGGTGATGTGATGCACGCCCGGCCCGCCATTCTTTTTGATGAACTTCGCCACCGGGCTGTCGTCGCGGGTGGCCTGCAACAACTCCATCTTGCTGGCGCCAATGTCAAACGGGCGGTAGCGAATGCCCATGTCTTCGATGTTCTCTTCGGGGCAGAACTTCGCTCCGAACCACTGTTCAAAGAAGGATTGAGCTTTGTCCAAATCTTCAACCGCCAGCGCAACCCGTTCGACTCGCTTGATATAGTCCATCGTTACCCTTCTTCCAGCGACTCATCCAACGCCGACAGCTTCTCAGCAAGTTGGTGGCGTTTGTGAATCATGAGCGGCAGGCAATCGGCGCAAATCCAAAGGTGACGGCCTTGATACTGCCACTGCACCAGTGGTATGTCAGCTTCGGCGGTGTTGCAGTTCAGGCAATGGTCGGCAGGCGATGTGGTCACAGTCGTTTCTCTCCTGGTTGACGGCTAAACCGTCGCTTTAACTTCTTCCAGCACGGCCTTGAGCGCCGCCACAAAAATTTCATTTTGCTCGTGAGTCCCCACCGTCACCCGAAACGCATTTGGCAAACCCATGCTTCCCGCCCAGCGAATGATGACGCCTTTTCGCAGAAGCGCATCCACCAGCGCTTTGGCGTTCACCGGCGGGTCGTTCACCAGAACAAAGTTGGCCTGGCTGTGGACGTAGTTGAGATCGAGTTCGTCGAACGCGACATACAGATACTCGCGCTCTTCCTGCGCCAGTTCGGCGCTTCGCCGCTGGTACTCGTGATCGTCCAAACTGGCGACGGCGGCGACGAGCGACACCGAGCCGGTGTTGAACGGCATTTGCGCGTGATGAAGATACTCGATGAGGTCGGGCCGCCCGACGGCATAACCCACGCGCATGTTGGCCAGGCCGGACTTCTTGGAGAAACTGCGAACCGAGATCACGTTCCGGCCCTGCTTGATGTGCTCGAAGCTGTTGACGCAATTGGCGTCGGCGACAAAACCATCGTAAGACTCATCGAAGACGACGACGACGTGATCGGGGATGGCGGCCATGAACGCGTCGGCTTCACCTTGAGTGATGATGGCGCCGGTGGGATTGTTGGGGGTGCAAAGGAAGATCAACCGGGTGGCCGGGGTCACCGCCTTTTGCATGGCAGGCAGGTCGAACCGGTAGTCCGCCGTGAGCGGCACTTCAACCGTCCGCCCGCCGAACATCGTCGTCAGAATCGAAAACATGGGGAAGGTGGCGCTGGCGGTGATCGTCTCGCCGCCTTCGCTCATGAAGCCGTGCGCGATCATCCGCAACACGTCGCAGCCGCCGTTGCCAATGAGGACGTTGCGCTCGGTGAAGGCCGGGTCAAGCGCCGGCCCCAGCTTGCGGCGCAGTTCCTTCTCCCAGTAATTCGGATAGCGGTGTGCCTCGGGCAACATCTTCTCCGCCGCTTCAATCGCCATCAGCGACGGGCCGAGCGGATTCTCGTTCGACCCCAGCTTCACCACGTCGTCGAGTCCAAGCTCTTCCTGCACTTCCTCAATGGATTTGCCGGCAATGTAAAGCGGCACTTTCAAAAGATAAGGGTTGAGTTGAAGTCCGGTCACTGTCCATTCCTTTCGTCTAAAGCCCTCAGCACGCGCTCCGGCGTCATCGGCGCTTGTGTCATTCTTATGCCCACCGCGTCGTAAATGGCGTTGGCAATCGCGGCGGCGGTCGGCGTGCCGCCCATCTCGCCCACGCCCTTCGCGCCGAACGGCCCCTGCGGATCGTCAGTCTCGATGATGATCGATTCAAGTTCCGGCATGTCGGCAGAGGTGAACAAGCGATAGTCGAGAAAGTCGGGGTTCAACACCCGCCCCTCTTTCACGATCACCTCTTCCGTCAGCGCGTAGCCCAGCCCCATCTGCGCCCCGCCCTCGATCTGGCCCTCGACGGCCATCGGGTTGATGGCCCGGCCCACGTCGTTGGCGCACACCAGCCTCAGCACGCGCACCTTGCCGGTCTCGGTGTCCACTTCCACCTCGGCCATCTGCGCCCCAAAACCGTACGTGGCCGAGATGTTGCCCTTGTACGTGTCCTTGTCCACCAGCTTCGTCGGCGGGTCGTACCAGCCTTCGCCGACGATGACCTGGCCGCCCTCGCGGAAGTGGCGGGCGCGGGCGACTTTGGCGAGAGAAAGAGAATTGGAGATTGGAGATTGGAGATTGCTCCCCTGCTCCCCCGCAACCATAATCTTGCCGTCTCGCGCAACCAACTGCTCCGGACCGACTTTCAACATCTCCGCCGCCGTCTCAAAGAGTTGCCGCCGCGCGTCGAGCGCCGCAATGTGGGCGGCGTTGCCGGCGATGAACGTCGTCCGGCTGGCGTGGACGCCCACGTCCCAGGGCTTCACGTCGGTGTCACTGTTGAGGACGTTGATATCTTCAACCTTGACGCCCAGCACCTCGGCCACGATCTGGGCCAACACCGTCTCCGAGCCTTGCCCGATCTCGGTGCTGCCGGTGATGAGCGACACGTGGCCGAAGTCGTCCACCTTCACCGTCGCCCCGCAACCGTCACTCCGGTAAATGCGCGCCCCGCCGCCGACGTTGAGCGTGGTCGCAAAGCCAATCCCACGCTTCAATTTTTGATTTTTGACGCTTCGCGTGGATTTTGGATTTGAAATTGCCGACTGTTCACTGCCTACTGCCAACTGCTTACTGCTAACGTCGGCTCGCGCCGCCACGGCCTCCAAACACTGCTTCATTCCACAACTGGTGATCTTCAAGCCCTGGGGCGTCTCTTCGTTGGGAATGTTGGCGTTACGGACGCGGAACTCAATTGGGTCAAGATTGAGGGCAACGGCCAGCCGATCCATCATTGTCTCAATGAAGAAGGTGGATTGCGGGTTGCCGTAGCCGCGCACCGCGCCCGTGATCGGGTTGTTGGTGTAGACGCAATCGGCGGAGAAGCGGACGTGCGGCACGCGATACAGAGAGGCCGTCGTCTCCATCATCACCAGCGGCGTGACGCTTCCCCACGACACATAAGCCCCAATATCGAGTAGGGCGTACACGTCACGAACCGTCACCAGGCCGTTGCGCTTCGCTCCGGCCCGAACGTGAACCTTCGCCGGCTGACGAAGCGGCGCGGCCAGAAATTCTTCGTGGCGCGAGAACGAGATGCGAACCGGCTTGCCGGCCTTGCGCGCCAACAAAGCCGCAATCGGCTCAAAAGGATAAATATCCAGCCCGCGCCCGAACGCGCCGCCGATGGCCGTTTGAATGATGCGGATGTCGCTCCCCTCAAGGCCGAGCGCCTCGGCCAGATCGCGCTGAAGCAGAAACGGAATCTGGGTCGTGCTGTAAAGGGTGAGGTGGCCGCGATGATCAAACGAGGCTACGACCACGCTGGTCTCCATCGCGCCGTGAGCGACGTAAGGCAACTCGTAATCCGTTTCGAGAACCACGTCGCTCTCGCGCTCGCCCGACTCCAAATCACCATGCGAGTAGCGATAACTGTTGAAAAGGTTCGAGCCGCGCTCAGCATGAATGAGCGGCGCGCCTTCTTTCAGCGCCTCTTCGGCTTCAAAGATAGGCGGGAGCGGCTCGTATTCAACTTCGATCAGCCTCAACGCTTCTTCGGCAGTGTCGGCGTCTACGGCGGCGACGGCGGCGACTTCGTCGCGCAGACTGCGAACGGCATCGCCCTTGAGCGGAGTGTTGTCTTTGCCATAGCCAAATTTGGTTGGCGGGTTGTCGGCGGCGGTGATGATGGCTTTGACGCCGGGAAGCTGTGCCGCTCGCGACACATCCACTTTCAAAACGCGGGCATGAGGATAGCGCGAATACAAAATGCGCCCGTGCAACATGCCGGGCAGTTTCACATCGTGGCCGTAAGTCGTGCGTCCGGTGGCTTTGTCGGGCGCGTCCAGTTTGGGGATGCGCTGGCCGATCATGGATTCACCGCCATCACCGCCTCGACGATCTTCTTGTAGCCGGTGCAACGGCACAGGTTGCCGGCCAACCCATCCCGAACTTCCTGCTCGGTGGGCTGCGGGTTGTCGTCGAGCAGGGCAATCGCCGCCATGACCATCCCCGGCGTGCAGAAGCCGCACTGGATGCCGCCCTTTTCGACGAGCGCCCGCTGAACTGGATGGAGGCTTCCATTTGGTGAGACGCCTTCCACAGTAGTGACGGCTTCCCCGTCGCAGTCGGCGGCGAGGATCATGCAAGACGCGATCGGCTTTCCATCCAGAAGAACGGTGCAAGCGCCGCAGTCACCCGAGTCGCAGCCGCGATGCGCGCCGCGCAGGTCGAGATCGTTTCGCAGAACGTCGAGCAAAGTCTGGCGAGGATCGATCAGCAGTTCGTGTTGCTCGCTATTTACCGGCAAGGTCAAATGAAATTTCGGCACGCAATCTCCAATTACCAATAACCAGTAACCAATTGCCAATAACGTTATTCGTTACTGGTTATTAATGTTTCCAGCCCCCGCCGCGTCATCACTTCCACCATCCGGCGGCGATACCAGGCCGAGCCGCGCACGTCGTCAATCGGCTTCGACTCTTCGGCGGCAAGTTTGGCGGCGCGATGAATTCGATCAGCGGTGAGCGGGCCACTCGTTAATTCATCTTCGGCGTTGCGCGCTCGCAGGGGCGTCGGGGCAACCGCCCCTAGCGCCACCCGCGCCGACTCACACCGGCCCTCTTTCAATTGCAACGACAGGCCGACGCCGACGACGGCGATGTCCATGTGCTCACGCGGCGAGTGTTTGAGATAAAGAGCCGGGCCGTCCGGGCGCAGGACTTTTAGCCCGACCAGCAATTCGCCGGGAGCGAGGACGGTGGCGCCTGGCCCGGTGAAAAATTCGTCAAGCGGCAGGCGCCGTTCGCCGCCCGGCCCGGCGATGCGGGCGATGGCTTTGAGGGCGATCAGAATGGGCGCAAGGTCAGCCGAGGGCGCGGCGTTGCACAGGTTGCCGCCAACCGTGGCCAGGTTGCGAATTTGCACGGAGGCCATGGTGTTCGCGGCCTCGGCCAGCGCCGGATAATGTTCATGGATGACGGGCGAGCGTTTGAGTTCCTCCAGCGTCGTCAACGCGCCTATCATCAAATGGCCGTTGAAAGTGAGTCCGCGCAGTTCGGGAATGCGCTTGATGTTGACGACGGCCTTCGGCGCGAGCCGGCCGGCTTTCATCTTCAGCAACAAATCCGTGCCGCCGGCCACCGCCCGCGCTTCGCCGTGGTAGCGGGCCAGAATCTCGCTGGCTTCGGAAAGCGACTTCGGGGAAAAATAGTCAAATGAGTTCACGGATTTATTCTCCCCTCTCCTGTTCGGTGTTGTTCCGAATGGGAGAGGGGTCGGGGGTGAGGGCCGCTTTCCTCGCTCCCGCCTCCAACGCCTTCAAATTCATTTCCACCGCCTTCGCCGGGCCAAGCGTCTTCACCGCCTCTTTCAAATCGTCCAACGTCAGGCCTAGCGCCTGGTGGGCCGCCGCAAAGCCAAGCACGACAAGGTTGGCTACCGCCGGAGCGCCGAGTTCTTTGGCGCAGGCGTCGGCGTTGAGGGTGTGAACGTTGATGCCCAATTCGTTCAAGCGCGGCATCACCGCCGGCTCCAGGCCGTTCAGGCTATTCACGCACACCTTGCCGCCGGCTCGCATAAACGGCAGGTTACGAATCGCCTCAACCCGATCAAAGGCGATCAGGGCGTCGGCTGTGCCGCGCCGGATCAGCGGCGCTTCGCTCCCGCCGACCTTCACGTACGACATCACGCTGCCGCCGCGCTGGCTCATGCCATGATTCTCAGAGGCCATCACACTTTCGCCGCGCGCCAGGGCCGCCTGCGACAGCACTTTGGTGACAAAGATAACGCCTTGTCCGCCGATCCCGGCGATGATGAGTTTGCGTTCCATAGTTAGTAAGCAGTGAACAGTCAACAGTAGGCAGTGAGCAAGTATTTATTGTTCACTGTAGACTGTTCACCGGCAACTGATCCACTGGCAATTTGGGCACGATGAATCCTTTGTAGCAGGCATCTATACACTGCCCGCAGTCCACGCAGATTCGGTAGTCAACATCCACTCGCGACTTGTCGGGGCGAAGAACAAGGGCCGGACATTCGAAGGCTTCCACACAGTAACGGCAGCCATCGCACTGCTCGGTGATGACGACCGGGAGCGGGTTTTCGGTAACAGGCGAGCGGTCGTAAAGCACACAGGGCCGGTCGGCGATGATGACGGCGATGCCGCCTTCCGGAGATTGAGAGAAAGCATGGGCCTCTTTGAGCAAAGCTTCAAACGGCTCGTGCTCGTAAGGGTCGGCAATGCGGGCGAACTTCACACCGCAGGCTTTGACAATATCAATAATGGGAATCTTGGCGGCGATGTCGCCGTCGGCGGCGTAATCATTGGCCGGCGTCGGTTGAGCGCCGGTCATGGCCGTCGTGTGGTTGTCGAGGACGAGCAAAACAAACCGCGCCCCGGTGTGAACGGCGTTGACCAGCGGCGTGATGCCGGAGTGCAGGAAAGTGGAATCGCCAATCATGGCGACGATGGGGCGCTTGTCTTTCGTGAAACGGGCCGCCTGGTAGAACCCGGTCGCCATCGTAATGGCGGCCCCCATGTCCACAAAGGTGTCAATCGCGCGCAGGTTGGTGCCGAGCGAGTAACAACCGATGTCGCCCGGATAGATCGCGTTCGGCCCAAAGGTGTGCTTCATGGTGAACATGGCCGAGCGGTGCGAACAGCCGGGGCACAGGCGCGGGCGGCGGGGCGCGATCTTCAGCGATTGAACGATCGCGTTCAGGGCCTCGTCTTCGGGCGGCGGCGGAACGGAGGCGCCGGTGAGTTGTAAGGCCTCGGCCAGAATAGCCGTCACCACTTCAGGCGACAGTTCACCGGCGTTGGGCACCGTGCCGTCGAGGCGGCCACTCACACACCTCAGATCTGGAATTTGCAATTCGATGCAGGCATCCGGTTCTTCTATGACCAGCACCCGCTCGCATCGGGCCACAAAATCCATTACCAACTTGCGCGGCAGTGGGAACGGCGTGCCGATTTTGAGAACGGGCACGCTCGCGCCAAGTTCGGCCAGGGCCTGGCAAGCCGTTTGATAAGCGACGCCGCTGGCGATGATTCCTAATCTCCAATTCTCTAATCTCGTGTTAGAGATTAGAGAATTGGAGAATTGGTTGAGAGGCGATGAATTGAATTCCTCTTCGATGGCCGCCAGCTTGGCGTTAAGCTCGTGGTGTAGTTTGAGGCGAAACCCGGGGGTGGCGGCCCAACGCTGGGGGTCTTTTTTGAATCCGGGTTTGAGCGGGGCGAAAGGAGTCGCGCCATTCACTTCCACAGTTTGCACCGCGTGGCAAACGCGCGTGGTCGGGCGCAGGATGACGGGGATGCGGTGCCGCTCCGAAAGTTCGAGCGCCTCTTTCATCATCGCCATCGCTTCGGCAGGTGTGGCCGGATCGAACACCGGGATTTTGGCGGTGAGGCCGAGTAGCCGCGAGTCTTGTTCGGTTTGCGACGACATCGGGCCGGGATCATCGCAAGGCACGATGACGAAGCCGCCGACCACGCCCATGTAAGCCGCGCTGAACATCGGGTCAGCCGCCACGTTTAACCCTACCTGCTTCATCGCCGTCGCCGACCGTAGCCCGCTCCAGCTTGCCGCCAGAGCCACTTCAAAGGCCACCTTCTCGCTTGCGCTCCACTCAGTGTAGATGTCGTGGCCGAGTTTCTTTTTGAACTTCACCACCCCGGCCAGAATTTCGGAGCTGGGCGTGCCGGGGTAAGCCGTCACCACCTGACAGCCGTTTTGCACCATGCCGAGCGCAATTGCGTCGTTGCCGAGAAGAAGTTGAAAAGTCATCCGGGCCTCATTCGTCAAAGACAAACACCGGTTCCTGATACAAGCGAACCTTGTCGGCCTTGAGCCGATTCATGATCTGGTCATTCAGCCACTTGTTTTTATCTGCCAGGGGTTGCGAGTCACTCAACATTTCCAGAGGAACATCCAGCCCCAGCGCCCGCCCGGCGACCACGTGGCGGGTGATGCCCATCGGCAGTTTGGCCCCGCTGACGGCGATCTCCGAAATCTCGGCTGGCGAGTATGCGGGAAAAGTGATGGCGGCGGTCAGCCCCGGATATTCGTAAGCCAGCATGGGCAGATCGATCTCAACCGTGCGATGCACTTCAACTTTGCCGCGATATTCGGCCACGAGCCGGCAGAGCAGGTCGGCGCGCCGGTTGTTGTCCATGTCGGCTTCGCCATCGCCCAACACGGCAAACCACTGGCCGTTTCGCATCACCACGCAGGCAATGATGTCGCGCGTGCCGAGCATCCGACAAGCCGTGTCGGCATCAACCGGCTGAAGGGTGATCCCGTCTACATCGGCCAGGGTAGAGAGCAGTTGGTTGTGAGACAAGCCGGCCACCACGTGATGCCACGCGCTCACCTGAACTGTGTCGGCGTAGTAATCCACAATTTGAACCAGGGCGTCGCGGTAGCCCATCTCGCGCAAAGCGGTGGTGCGGGTGGCGCCGTCCAAGACGATGTAGCGCCTGTTCAGTTCGGCCACGAGAGGCGGGTTACGCAATCGGCCCTCTCGCTTGAGGGTGAGCGCCAGGCGCTTCACCCGATAAGGATCATGCTCCTCGTGCAGGAGCAAATCGCCGAGGGCGACAAAGCGCAGTTGGATGGCAGACGGTTCAAGTTTCATGGCCGAACATCACTGGAAAACAGAGAATTAGAGAATTGGAGAATTCTCCACGCGAAGCGTCTAATCTCTCTCTTCTCTTTTCTCTTCTCTTCTCTCTTACGCCATCGCCGGGACTTTCGGCAAATGGGTCATCGCTTCATCCACCATCGCCTGCGGGTACTCGTAGTCTTCCAGCTTGCCGTGATGATACGCTTCATACGCCATCATGTCGAAGTGCCCGTGCCCCGACAGGTTGAAGGCGATCACTTTCTTCTCCCCTGTCGCCTTGCACGCTAACGCTTCATCTATCGCCACCCGTATCGCGTGCGCACTCTCCGGCGCCGGAATAATCCCTTCCGCCTTCGAAAACTGCACCGCCGCCTCAAACGTCGCCAACTGCTTCACCGCCCGCGCTTCGATGTCGCCGTGCTCCACCAGCGCGCTCACGCTCGGCGCCATCCCGTGATACCGCAACCCGCCCGCATGTATCCCCGGCGGGATGAAAGTATGACCTAACGTGTGCATCTTCACGATCGGCGCCATCGCCGCCGTGTCCCCATAGTCAAACGTGTACTGGCCCCGCGTCAGGCTGGGGCACGACGCCGGTTCGACCGCGATCACTTTCGTCTTCCGCCCGTCGCTGAAGTTCTTCCACAGGAACGGGTAGGTGAACCCGGCGAA
>JACPWC010000070.1 GCA_016197225.1 Chloroflexota bacterium | reverse complement strand
TCTGGTGGTGGAATCCCACGTCGTATAACACCGGTTTGCCGGCTCCAGTCGCTACGCTCCTTCCGCCCAACCCTTGGTCTGTCACGCCGTTTGCCAGGGGCGGCAAACGCCGCGCCAGCCCTTCGGGTTCGGCAACCCGAAACGTTATATGAAATTATGGCAAGATCAGAGGCGGCCCTTCCTGGGCCGCCTGGCAGCCGTATTTCGGGGTGTGGTACATGGCCGTGAGTGGAAGTGCCGTGATCAGAGCCGTAGAAAGCGAGGATATCGAGCGGCTGTCGCAGTTGGCGGTGGAGACTTATGTCGATGCCTTCGGCCACACCTTCGGAGCCTCTGATCTAGGATTTCACCTGGAAAGGCATTTATCGCCCGATTGTTTCCGCCGAATCATCGAAGGTGATGTAGTGCTTTTGGTCGAAGTCGAAAGTCATTTGATCGGCTATGTGCAGTTTGGTGCCGCAGGAGTACCCGTGGAGGACTCGTCGGTGGGAAGCTCATCGGCAGGTTCATCGGTAGGTGATCAGGAAGTGCGCCGGCTCTACATCCAGCGGGCATTTCAGCGTCGGGGCTACGGCACGTTGCTGATGGATTTCGCCTTGAACCATCCACGCTTACGGAAGGCCGCGCGGATTTATGTGGATGTCTGGGAACACAATCACGATGCCCAGCGGTTTTACCAACGCTATGGATTCGAGGTGGTGGGCAGTCGTCGGTTCGAGGTGGCGTCTGGGGTGCAGATGGACCTTGACTTGGTGATGGTTCGCTGTAGTTCTCCAGAGATGTAGTTACCAGCGGGTGCTTGAAGGTATCACCGAGCTACTATGCTGCTCAAGAAGCTGACAGTTGAGGCTGAAAGGTGTAGAGAGGGGCGACCCTTGCCCGGTCACGGCATTTGCTGAGGAGCAAAGGCGCAAATGCCGCGCCCAGGACTGCGGGTTCGGCAACCCGAAGACGTTATGTGCAATGCTAACGCGGCCATCCCTGGCCGCTCAAAAGCCAGGACTCGCGCTTGATCGTAGGCCTTATGGGGAACGATAGGCAGCTACACTATTGACCTGCCCTTCAGAGAGGAATTAGCGTAATTGACCATCGGAAGTTTGTTATTCAGTGGTAGCACGCGATGTCGAAAGAGTTCCAGATGAACCAGGGGGCTCATGTTCGTGTGGCCCAGTTGGATGATGCAGAGGTGCTCGCGGTTTTGAGCTACGAGTTCAATCATGTTCAAGTGACATCAGATCATGTATTGTCACGTTTGAGTTCCGGTTTTCATACGGAGATCGTGGTCGTGGGAGAAGTAGATGGACAGGTGGTAGGATTTGCTTGTGCCCAGGTCTTGGAATCCATCTGCTATGCAAAACCGTGGGCCGAATTGACAGAATTATATGTACAGGAAAGGTATCGCAGGCGAGGTGTTGGTCGAGGCCTGGTCCGGATGGTCGAACAAATGGCACGGCGGGAAGGTGCCACCGACCTGTTGGTTCATACGAACAACGTGAACATAGCCGGCCAAGCGCTATACCAGAGTATGGGCTATGCGATGCAGTCGCACGTCTCGCTGCAGAAAGGATTGATTCCCCCCTGAACAAACGGTTCGCCCGCAGTCCAATGGAAATGCCGTGCTTGCCTTCCGTGGCAAGCACGGCAAAAGAAACGCACTGCACATAACACCGGGTTGCCGGCTTCGGTCGCTTCGCTCCCTCCGCCCAACCTGGCCTCTGTCCCGGTGCTTGCTGCTTCGCCGGGGCCGGCGGGTTGGTCGGGTAACGGGGCCGTTGTCGAGGCAGTCGGTGGAGCGGGCCAAATAAGGTGGCGGTGCGTAACCTGGGGAACGCCGCCCCCGTCGGCAAGCGCCGGTCCAGTCCTTCGGACC